>NZ_JZWV01000465.1 GCF_000966975.1 Streptomyces katrae
GCGCATGACCCGCCCCTGACCTGCCCCCGACCCGCCGCCACCCCTCCCCCCGGCCTTCCGCACAGCGACTGAATCCGGTCGTTTACACCCTCCTAACACCTCCGTGACCTGCACCGCAGCAACTCGGAGGGACGCCGCCCTAAGATCTGCGCATGACAGGTACTTCCAGGCCCGGCGCCGGCGCGGCGGGTCCCGCCGCGCCGGGCGGGACGCAGGGTGCGCACTGGGCACCCGGGGCGCAGATCCTCTGGCGCTACCGCGACCACGCCCCCGGACGGAAGGGGCCGGTCCACATCGCCCGCCCGGTGACCGTCGTCCAGGACACCGACGAACTGCTCGCGGTGTGGATGGCGCCCGGCACCGAATGCGTCAAGCCCGTGCTCGCCGACGGCACCCCGGTGCACGAGGAGCCCCTCGCCACCCGCTACACCGCGCCGCGCACCACCGTACGGGCGCACTGGTTCGGTGCCGGGGTGCTCAAGCTGGCCCGGCCCGCGGAGCCCTGGTCGGTGTGGCTGTTCTGGGACCACGGCTGGCTGTTCAAGAACTGGTACGTGAACCTGGAGGAGCCGCGCACCCGCTGGTCGGGCGGCGTGGACTCGGTGGACCACTTCCTCGACATCTCCGTCTACCCCGACCGCAGCTGGAAGTGGCGGGACGAGGACGAGTTCGCGCAGGCGCGGCGGATCGGGCTGATCGGCGCCGAACAGGCCCGGCAGGTGGAGGAGGCGGGCCGCGCGGCACTGGAGGTCGTCAAGGCCTGGGGGCCGCCGTTCGGCGACGGCTGGGAGAACTGGAGGCCCGATCCGGCCTGGGAAGTTCCGGTTCTACCCGAGGGCTGGGACCGAACCCCGGCGCATATGACGTCATGAGACCCTTGATGCGCCCCCGGGGTTCAAACGTAGGATCGTCCTCCGCCGGTCGTACGCGGGGGGCCCTCCTGGTCCCGCACCCGTAAATGACCTGCGGCGACCGGGACTTGACCGGAGGTCGACGCGGAAAGAAAGGTAACGAGCGGGACGCGGAATCCGGGGGTGGTGGTGCCCCCGCCGCTGAGCGGGTATACCGCGACTGACCGAGTTGAGTGCAGCGCACATCGAGCGCAAACGGACGGAATTCCACGCGTGACGGAGTACCCCACCTCCCAGGAGGGCCCGCAGCCCACCGTCGCCCCCGGCGGAGGTACGGACGAGCTCGGCCACGGCAAGGCCCCCATCGCGGCCGCCGAGGCCGTACGCACGCATGCCGATTTCCCGCGGCCGCGCGGCACCGCGGGCGACGGCTCCTCCGGGCACGGCCCGGCGGACTCCGGCGACGGGGGCGCCCGGACCCGTGACGGCGAGGCCGCCCGCAACGCGGGCCGGACCGAGGACGCCCAGGGCCCGGCGGCCGGGACTCCGGCGATACCGGCCACCGCCACGGCGACGGCCACGGCGGCGGGCGGCCAGGGCAGCGGCCCCGCCGAGGCGGGCGTGGCCCGGCGCGAGGGCGACCGGCTGCGGTTCGTCGGCGCCGCCACGCGCCGGATCGCCCGCGGCATCGACCTCGACGAGATCGTGCTCGGCCTGTGCCGGGCGACCGTGCCCACCTTCTCCGACGCCATCCTCGTCTACCTGCGCGACCCGCTGCCCGTCGGCGACGAGCGGCCCGTCGGCCCGGTCGTTTTAAGGCTGCGCCGCACCGACCGGCTCCGGCCGATCGACGATCTGGGCCTGGCCGACGGCGGCGAGGGGTCCGGGGCCGCGGGGGGCGCCGGCGAACTCGACTTCAGCCAGCTGCCGCTGGTCGGCCCGCAGGGTGACCTGCCCGCGGCGGAGCTGTGCGAGATCCGGCCCGGCGGTGCCCTCGCCGAGGTGCTGCGCGGTGTCCGGCCCGTGTTCGGGTCGGCTCCCGGCGCCCGGGACGCGCTGCCCGAACTGCTGGGCTCCGACCACCCGGTGCCGCGCGGGCAGCGGGCCATCCTGGCCCCGCTGCGCGGCCGCCGCCGCGTGATCGGCGCGGCGGTGTTCCTGCGCACCCCGGACCGGGACTCCTTCGAGACCAACGACCTGCTCGTCGCCGCCCAGCTGGCCACGCACACCGCGCTCGGCATCGACAAGGCCGTGCTCTACGGCCGCGAGGCCTACATCGCCGACGAACTCCAGCGCACGATGCTGCCCGACGGGCTGCCCCAGCCCACCGGGGTGCGGCTCGCCTCGCGCTACCTGCCCGCCGCCGAGACGGCCCGGGTGGGCGGCGACTGGTACGACGCCATACCGCTGCCCGGCAGCCGGGTCGCCCTGGTCGTCGGCGACGTCATGGGCCACTCCATGACCTCCGCCGCGATCATGGGCCAGCTGCGCACCACCGCGCAGACCCTGGCCCAGCTGGACCTGCCGCCGGCCGAGGTGCTGCACCACCTGGACGAGCAGGCCCAGCGGCTCGGCTCCGACCGGATGGCCACCTGCCTGTACGCGGTCTACGACCCGGTCTCGCACCGGATCACGATCGCCAACGCCGGCCACCCGCCTCCGGTCCTGCTGCACCTGGGCGGCCGCGCCGAGGTGCTGCGGGTCCCGCCGGGCGCCCCGATCGGGGTCGGCGGGGTGGACTTCGAGGCCGTGGAGCTGGACGCCCCGGCCGGGGCCACGCTGCTGCTGTACACCGACGGGCTGGTGGAGTCCCGGCTGCGGGACGTGTGGACGGGCATCGACCAGCTGCGCGAACGGCTCGCCACCACCGCGCAGCTGACCGGGCTGGACCACTCGCCTCCGCTGGAGGCCCTCTGCGACGACGTGCTGGACATGCTCGGCCCGGGCGACCGGGACGACGACATCGCCCTGCTCGCGGCCCGCTTCGAGGGGATCGCGCCCAGCGACGTGGCGTACTGGTTCCTCGACCCGGAGGAGACCGCTCCGGGCCGGGCCCGCCGGTTCGCCCGGCGCGCCCTGGCCCGCTGGGGCCTGGAGGAGCTGAGCGATTCACTGGAGCTGCTGGTCAGCGAGGTGGTCACCAACGCCGTCCGGTACGCCGAGCGGCCCGTGACCCTGCGCCTGCTGCGCACGGACGTACTGCGCTGCACGTACTGCGCTGCGAGGTCGGCGACGACTCCCCGCAACTGCCCCGCCAGCGCCGGGCGCGGGAGACCGACGAGGGCGGGCGCGGCCTGTTCCTGGTCAACCGCCTGGCGCGGCGCTGGGGCGCGACCCGGCTGAGCAGCGGCAAGGTGGTCTGGTTCGAGCTGTCGCTGCCGGCGGCGCACGACCGGCGCTGATCGCCGTACAGGACGAGGAACACCGCCGCCCCGCAGCCGGAAGGCTGCGGGGCGGCGGTGTTCTCGTACTCCTGCCTACTGCTGGGGCGCCTCGGGGAACAGGGGCGGCGGCGTCGGCTTCTTCGTCGGCGGCTGCGGGTCACCCGTCGGGGGTGTCGGGTTCTTCGTCGGCGGGGTCGGGTTCTTCGTCGACGAGGTCGGGTCCGGCTTGCCGGTACCGCTGCCCGAGGGGTCCGGGCTGCCCGTGGGGCGGGTGCCGGAGCTGGACGGCGTCGGGCTGACGGAGCCGGTCGGGCCGGTGGACGGGACCGCGGTGCGGGTCGGGCCGACCGGGGTGCCCATGTTCGCGTCCGACAGGTCGAACTCGCCCGTCTTGACGCCCGAGAGCACGGCGGTGGTGTACGCCTGCCAGATCTGGGCGGGGAAGCTGGAACCACCCGCGCGGCCCTTGCCGGCCGTACCGGTCAGGGTGACCTGGGCGTGCGAGTTCGGGTCCTCACCGAACATGGCGACGACGGTGACGAGCTCCGGGGTGTAGCCGGTGAACCAGGCGGCCACGTTGGACTCGGTGGTACCGGTCTTGCCGGCGGCCTGGTAGGCGTCGCTGCGCACGGCCTTGCCGGAACCGTCCTGGACCACGCCGGTCAGGACCTTGGTGACGGTGTCCGCGGTCTCGCGCTTGATGACCTGGGCGCCGAAGGGGCTGAGCGGCTTGTGGTCGGCGTCCACGTGCTCGGCGCTCTTGACGATGGTCGGGGTGACCTTCTTGCCGTGGTTTCCGAAGGTGGCGTAGACCCCGGCCATCTCCACGGTGTTGGCGCTCATCGTGCCGAGCGACATGGCGGGCTTGTCGGCGGGCCAGCCGTCGCGGTCCTTCATGCCGAGGGCGATGGCGGTCTTCTTCACCTCCTGCGGCTTGGCGTCCACGATCATCTGGGCGTACACGGAGTTCACGGAGGAGTTGGTGGCCTCCTGGACCGTGAGCATCGGGTCGCCGTAGTTGATGTCGTCCTGGTTCTGCGGGGCGAAGGGAGTGTCGCTGCCGACCACGGGGCGCTTGCTGGTGCCGTCGTAGAGGGCGTTCGGGGTGATCGGGCGGCCGTCCTGGGTCTTCGCCCCGGTCTCCAGGGCGGTGGCCAGCACGATCGGCTTGAAGGTGGAGCCCGGCTGGTAGTCGGTGCGCAGGGCGTTGCTCTCGGCCTTCTCGGCCAGGCCCACGCCGCCGTACATGGCGACGATGTTCCCGGTCTTGGCGTCCACGGAGGTGGCGCCGGCCTGGACGCTCTGGTCCTGCGGACGGTCCTTGACGTCCTTGCGGTCGAGCTTGGACTCCAGCTCGTCCTGGACGGCCTTCTCCAGCGCCGCCTGCTTCTTCTTGTCGATGTTGAGGGTGATCGTCCAGCCGCCGGCCGCGATGTCGGCCTCCTTGACGCCCTGGCGGCTCAGCTCCTGCTTGGCGGCCTGGATCAGGTAGCCCTTCTGGCCGTCCATGCCCGGCTGCGGCTTGGGCTTGATGGGCTCCGGAAGGTGCAGGGTGTCGCGCTTGGCCTTGTCCAGCTTGCCCATCTCGACCATGTTGTCGAGGACGGCGTTGAAGCGGATGGTGACCAGCCGCCGGCCGTTGGGGCCCGCCGTCGCCAGGTCGTACTGGCTGGGCGCCTGGATCACCGAGGCCAGGTAGGCGCCCTGCTCCAGGGTCAGCTTGTCGGAGTCCACGCCGTAGTAGGCCTGGGCCGCGGCCTGGATGCCGTAGGCGTTGCGGCCGTAGAAGTTGGTGTTCAGGTAGCCGGCGAGGATGTCGTCCTTCTCCATGCGCTGGTCGACCTTGAGGGAGATCACCATCTCGCGGAGCTTGCGGGTCGCCGACTGGTCCTGGGTCAGGTAGTAGTTCTTGACGTACTGCTGGGTGATCGTCGAACCGCCGGCCGTGCCCTTGCCGCGCAGGGTGTTGAAGGCGCCGCGGGCGATGCCCACGAAGTCGACACCGCGGTCCTTGTAGAAGGTCTTGTTCTCGATCGCGATGAAGGCCGTCCGCACGTCCTCGGGGATCTTGTCGATCGAGACGATCTCGCGGTTCATCTTGCCGGTGCGGGTCATGACCGACCCGTCGGCCCACTTGAACGTGTTGCTCTGCAGGACCGCCGTCTTGTTGGGGTCGGTCGGCTCGTCCACGGAGAAGTAGAGGGCGAAGGCTCCGGCTATGAGGAGCAGGATCCCGCCGAGGAAGGTCCCGAGGATCGTCTTCCAGTTCAGGAAGCGACGTATGCCGCTGCGCTTCTTCCCGGTCGGCTTGCCCGCACGCCCGGCGGCGCGCCCGGTCGGCGCCTTCCGCCCTCCGCGCTGCTGCTGCGCCCGTCGCGCATCTGCTCGGCCCATCGCTCCCGCTCCGCTCGATTACCCCCCCGACGTCAGCTCAGAAAACTAACACCGCAGGCTGTGACAAAGGTTGACTAACCCTGATCAATACCGGTCAATTCGGACGTGAGAATCAGCACCCACTCCAATGGAACCGACGCTCACGATGCCGGATGGGTTGCGGTCATCGCAAAAAGTGATATCACTTTGCTAGGCGATCCGGTCGACCCGGACCGGACGCGACGGACCAAACGGGGGTAATCCATGACAGTCGCAGGATCGACCGAACAAGCGGCAGACGTACGGGAGTTCGCGGCGCGCAGTGTCGGCGGCGGGCTCGCGCTGCTGTCGGGGCTGGTGGGGATGGTGCTCGGGGCGGGCCTGATCTTCCTCGGCGCCTCGATGGCCGCGACGGCGACGAAGGCGACCCTGATCCCCCTCGGCGTCCTCGTGGTGCTCGCCTCGGTGATGGCCATGAGCGGGCTGAACACCGTGGCCCCGGGCGAGGCCCGCGTGGTCCAGCTGTTCGGCCGCTACCGGGGGACGATCCGTACGGACGGACTGCGCTGGGTCAACCCGCTGACCTCGCGGGAGAAGATCTCCACCCGGGTCCGCAACCACGAGACGGCCGTACTGAAGGTCAACGACGCCTACGGCAACCCCATCGAACTGGCGGCGGTCGTGGTGTGGCGGGTCGCCGACACCGCGCGGGCCGTCTTCGAGGTCGAGGACTTCACCGAGTTCGTCGAGACGCAGACCGAGGCCGCCGTCCGGCACATCGCGATCGAGTACCCCTACGACGCGCACGAGGAGGGCGGGCTCTCGCTGCGCGGCAACGCCGAGGAGATCACCGAGAAGCTCGCGGCCGAGCTGGCCACCCGGGTCGAGGCGGCGGGCGTCGAGATCATCGAGTCCCGCTTCACCCACCTCGCGTACGCTCCGGAGATCGCCTCCGCGATGCTCCAGCGCCAGCAGGCCGGTGCGGTCGTGGCGGCGCGCAAGCAGATCGTCGAGGGTGCGGTGGGCATGGTGGAGCTCGCGCTGACCCGGCTGGCCGAGGAGGAGATCGTGGACCTGGACCTGGACCCGGAGCGGAAGGCCTCCATGGTCTCCAACCTGATGGTGGTCCTGTGCGGCGACCGCGCGGCCACCCCGGTCATCAACACGGGCACCCTTTACCAGTGACCTCCACGGGCGACCGGGACCCGTCCGAGCCCAGGCCCGCCCGGGCCGGACGGGAGCCGCGCAAGCAGGTGCTGCTGCGGCTCGACCCGCAGGTGTACGACGCCCTCGCGCGCTGGGCCGGCGAGGAGCTGCGCAGCGCGAACGCGCAGATCGAGTTCCTGCTGCGCCGGGCCCTGTCCGAAGCGGGCCGCCTCCCCGGCGGCGCCGCCCCGATCCCGCCCCGCGGCCGGCCCCGCACCGGCCGGGACACCTGACCGCCACCGCCCCGCCACACCCCGGCCCCGCCCGGGCGCGACCACCGCGCCCGGGCGCTTTCCGTCCGCCATCGCTCCCACCTGGGAAAACCCACCATCCCCTCGATCTATACACCGTGCGTATACACCCCGTGTATAGTCACCGCCATGTCCATCGGCCACACCCTGCTCGGCCTCCTGGAGGCCGGCCCGCGCCACGGCTACGACCTCAAGCGCGCCTTCGACGAGAACTTCGGCCACGACCGCCCGCTCGCCTACGGGCAGGTCTACTCGACCATGTCCCGCCTCCTGAAGAACGGCCTCGTCGAGGTCGACGGGATCGAGAGCGGCGGCGGTCCCGACCGCAAGCGGTACGCCATCACCGACGCCGGGATCACCGACGTCGCACACTGGCTCTCCGAGCCCGAGAAGCCGGAGCCCTACCTCCACTCCACCCTCTACACGAAGGTGGTCCTCGCCCTGCTCACCGGCCGCAGCGCGAGCGGCCTGCTCGACACCCAGCGCGCCGAACACCTGCGCCTGATGCGCATCCTGACCCAGCGCAAGCGCAAGGGCGACCTCGCCGACCAGCTGGTCTGCGACCACGCCCTGTTCCACCTGGAGGCCGACCTGCGCTGGCTCGAACTCACCTCCGCCCGCCTGGACCAGCTCGCCCGGGAGGTGCGCCGATGACCCCCGCCGGCTCCCTCCTCGTGGCCACCGGCCTGTGCAAGGCGTACGGCACCACCAAGGCCCTCGACGACGCCGCCTTCTCCATCCACCCCGGCGAGGTAGTCGCCGTCATGGGCCCCTCCGGCTCCGGCAAGTCGACGCTCCTGCACTGCCTCGCCGGGATCGTCGCGCCCGACGCCGGCACCGTCACCTACGACGGCCGCGACCTCACCGCCCTGGGCGACGCCGAGCGCAGCGCCCTGCGCCGCAGCCAGTTCGGCTTCGTCTTCCAGTTCGGCCAGCTCGTCCCCGAGTTGACCTGCGTGGAGAACGTCGCCCTGCCGCTGCGCCTGGCGGGGGTCAGGCGCAAGGAGGCCGAGGCCACCGCCCTGGGCTGGATGGAGCGGCTCCAGGTCGAGGACGTCGGCGCCAAGCGCCCCGGCGAGGTCAGCGGCGGCCAGGGCCAGCGCGTGGCCGTGGCCCGCGCCCTGGTCACCCGCCCCCGGGTGGTCTTCGCGGACGAGCCCACCGGCGCCCTGGACTCCCTCAACGGCGAACTGGTGATGCAGCTGCTCACCGAGGCCGCCCGGGCCGCGAGCGCCGCCGTCGTCCTGGTCACCCACGAGACCCGGGTGGCCGCCTACTCCGACCGGGAGATCGTCGTGCGCGACGGCCGCTCCCGGGACATGGAGCGCGCCATATGAACACGCTCCGGGCCTGGGCCCGGGACCTCTCCCTCGGGGCCCGCTTCGCCTTCGGCGGCGGACGCCAGGGCTGGACCCGCACCCTGCTCACCGGGGTCGGCGTCGGACTCGGCGTCGCCCTGCTGCTCATCGGCACCGCGGTACCGGGGGCGCTGACCGACCGCCACGAACGCGAGGACGCCCGCTCCCTGCTGGGCGCCACCACGGCCGACGCCCCCGGCCGGGACACCCTGCTGGTCGCCCGCGTCGACCAGACGTACCGCCACCAGGACATCGGCGGCCGGTTGCTGCGCGCGGAGGGCCCGGACGCACCCGTGCCACCGGGGCTGAAGGCCCTCCCGAAGGCCGGCGAGATGGCGGTCTCCCCCGCCCTGGAGCGGCTGCTGGCCTCCCCCGAGGGGGCGGACCTGCGCGAGCGCCTCGGCGCCCGGATCACCGCGACCGTCGCCGACCGGGGCCTGACCGGTCCGGCCGAACTCCTCTTCTACCTGGGCAGCGACAGCCTGCAGAGGGGCGGGCCGGGCGAGTACCGGATCCAGCGGATCACCGCCTTCGCGGGGGACCGGGAGCCCCGGGCACTCGGCCCGGGGCTGATGCTGCTCGTCGTCCTGGCCTTCGTCGCACTGCTGACGCCCGTCGCCGTCTTCATCGCCGCCGCCGTCCGCTTCGGCGGGGAGCGGCGCGACCAGCGGCTCGCCGCACTGCGACTGGTGGGCGCCGACGGGCGCACGGTACGCCGGATCGCGGCCGGCGAGGCCCTGTCCGGGGCACTGGTCGGGCTGGTGCTCGGCGCGGGCTTCTTCCTGGCCGGCCGCAGCCTCGTCGGATCCCTCTCCTTCCAGCAGCGCAGCGTCTTCCCGGAGGACCTGGACCCCTCCGCGTGGCTCCTGCTGCTCGTGGCGCTGGCGGTCCCGGCGGCCGCCGTGGCCGTCACCGTCCCCGCCGCGGTGGCGGTGGCCGGTGCCATCGCCCTCCAGATGGTCTTCACCGGCGTCGAGGAGGACTACGAGCGGCCCACCGGCCAGGATCCCGGCCGCGCGGCCGTGTCCGTCATGATGCACATGGGCACCGAATCGCGCCTCGATGCCCTCGCCCGCGAACTCGCCGCGACCCCGGGCGTCGTCCGCGCCGTACCGCTGACCGGCTTCCAGGCGGCGCGCAGCACACCGGCCGACGGGCAGACCATCCGCGGGACCATCGGCACCTGCGACGCGCTGCGAGAGGTCGCCGACATCGGGGCCTGCGCCGAGGGCGACGCCTTCGTCCTGTCCGGCGGCGGGCTCTCCCCCACCGGTGAACCCCTCGCCCCCGTACCCGGCGAGCGGCTCTACGCGGGCAACATCACCTCGTTCGGCGCCCGGGAACTGCCCGCGCAGAAGCCCGTCGAGTGGGCCGTCCCGGCGGGCGCCCGTACGGTGCGGGCCGTCCCGGACCCGATGGGCGACCTCCGCGAGGGAGTGCTCGTCACCCCGTCGGCCGCCCCCCGGGAGATGGGCAGCTGGCCCACCGCCCAGGTCTACCTCCAGACCGACGAGTCCCGGCCCGACACCCTCGACAGGATCCGCACGGCGGTGTTCCGGGCGGAGCCCCTCGCGAAGGCGACCACCCTGCGCGAGAGTTCCGAGGACACCTCGTACGCGGCGATCCGGACCGGGCTCTTCTTCGGCGCCGCGGCCCTGCTCGTGCTCATCGGGACGAGCATGCTGGTGTCGCAGCTGGAGCAGCTGCGCGAGCGGCGGCGCCTGCTGGCCGCGCTGGTCGCCTTCGGCACCCCGCGCGGCACGCTGGGCCTGTCCGTGCTGTGGCAGACGGCCCTGCCGATCGCGCTCGGGCTCTCGCTCGCGACCGGCACCGGCCTCGCCCTCGGGTCGGCCCTGCTGTGGGTCGCGGGCCGGCCGGTGCACGTCGACTGGACCTCCGTCCTGGCCCTGGCCGGGGCCGGGGTGGGCGTGGTCGCGCTGGTCACCCTGCTGACCCTGCCGCCCCTGCTGCGCATGATGCGCCCGGACGGCCTGCGGACGGAGTGACCCGCGCGGGGCCGGCGCGCCCGTCCCCCGCGCGCCCGCTCCCCCATGCGCCCGCTCCCGGACGGCCCCCTCAGTCGGTGGGCCACACCGGCAGCGGGCGCACCGCCTCGCGCAGCGCGGCCGCGATGGCGCGGAACTCCTCCTGCCGGGCGGTCCCGGTCCGCATGGCCAGGGCGATCCGCCGCGAGGGGGCCGGCTCGGCGAAGTAGCCGGTGGCCAGGGCCTCGTTGCGGGCCGTCTCCAGCCGCAACGCGGTGCGCGGCAGGAGGGTCACCCCGAGGCCCCCGGCGACCAGCTGGACCAGCGTGGACAGCCCGGCGGCGGTGGTGGTGACGTCCGCCCCGGCGGTGCGGCCGGCCTCCCGGCAGATGTCCAGGGCCTGGTCGCGCAGGCAGTGCCCCTCGTCCAGCAACAGCAGCTGCAGGCCCCGCAGTTCCTCGCGCGGGATGTCCCGCCGCCCGGCCAGCGGGTGCTCGCGGGGGGCCAGCAGCACGAAGTCCTCGTCGAAGAGCGGGAGTTCGCACACCCCGGGCACGCCCAGCGGGACCGCGAGCAGCAGCAGGTCGAGCCGTCCGGCGGCCAGCCCCTCCAGCAGGGAGGCCGTCTGCTCCTCGTGGACCTGGAGGTCCATGCGAGGGTAGCGGCGGTGGAAGAGCCCGAGCACGGTGGGCAGCAGGTAGGGGGCGACCGTCGGGATCACCCCGAGGCGCAGCACCCCGGTGAAGGGGGCCCGTACCGCCTCGGCCTCCTCCAGCAGCCCGCCCACCGCGTCGAGCACGCCCCGCGCCCGGACGGCGATCCGCTCGCCGGCCGGGGAGAGCAGCACCTTGCGGGTGGTGCGTTCCAGCAGCTGCACCCCGAGGGCCTCCTCCAGCGCGGAGACGGCCCCGGACAGCGCGGGCTGGCTCATGCCGATCGCCGCGGCGGCGTCCCGGAAGTGCAGGTGTTCCGCGACCGCCGCGAAGGCGCGCAGCTGCGCCAGCGTCGGCTGCTTCTGTCCCCTACTACTCACAGCCACTGATAGGTACCTCCGATCACCCACCACAAGACTAGCTATTTCCGTAATCAATGCAGCTGTGCCAGCATGTGAGACAGTCCAACCCCCTCGGAAAACCCCCAAAAGGGTCATTTTCCATTCCGCAAGGAGAGTTCGTGCTCACTGTCGGTGACAAGTTCCCCAGCTACGACCTGACCGCCTGCGTCTCGCTCGAAGCCGGCAAGGAGTTCGCGCAGATCGACCAGAAGACCTACGAGGGCAAGTGGCGCGTCCTCTTCTTCTGGCCGGCCGACTTCACTTTCGTGTGCCCGACGGAGATCGCGGCGTTCGGCAAGCTGAACGACGAGTTCCTCGACCGTGACGCCCAGATCCTCGGCATCTCGGGCGACTCCGAGTACGTCCACCACGCCTGGCGCAAGGACCACGCCGACCTGCGTGACCTGCCCTTCCCGATGCTGGCCGACTCCAAGCACGAGCTGATGCAGGCCTGCGGCATCCAGGGCGAGGACGGCTTCGCCCAGCGCGCCGTCTTCATCGTGGACCCGAACAACGAGATCCAGTTCTCGATGGTGACCGCCGGTTCCGTGGGCCGTAACCCCAAGGAGGTCCTGCGGGTCCTCGACGCCCTGCAGACCGACGAGCTGTGCCCCTGCAACTGGAACAAGGGCGACGAGACCCTGAACGCCGGCGCCCTGCTGGCCGGTGAGTGACGGATGTCCCTCGACGCCCTCAAGTCCGCCATACCGGACTTCGCCAAGGACCTGAAGCTGAACCTCGGTTCGGTCATCGGCAACCAGGACACGCTGACCCAGCAGCAGCTGTGGGGCACCGTCCTGTCCTGCGCGATCGCCGCCCGCTCCCCGCGCGTCCTGCGTGAGCTGGAGCCCGAGGCCAAGGCCGCGCTGTCCCCGGAGGCGTACAACGCCGCCAAGTCCGCCGCCGCGGTCATGGCGATGAACAACGTCTTCTACCGGACCCGGCACCTGCTCTCTCTCCGCCCCGGAGTACGGCACGCTGCGCGCGGGCCTGCGGATGAACGTCATCGGCAACCCGGGCGTGGAGAAGGTGGACTTCGAGCTCTGGTCGCTCGCGGTCTCCGCCATCAACGGCTGCGGCCAGTGCCTGGACTCGCACGAGCAGGTCCTGCGCAAGGCGGGCGTGGACCGCGAGACGGTCCAGGAGGCCTTCAAGATCGCCTCGGTGATCCAGGCCGTCGCCGTCACCCTCGACGCCGAAGCGGCCCTCGCCGCCGAGTAGTCACCCGTACGGGTGGATCCCGTACGACCCTCCGTGCCCCCGCGGCCCCTCCGGCCGCGGGGGCACGGCGCGTTCCGGCGGCGGTCACTTCCTGAGCCGGGTCAGCAGGGCGCGCGCGTCCTCGACCATGGCCGCCTTGACCGCGTCCTCGTCGACCTTGTCGCCGGGGTCCGCGGCGCCCTTGGTCCACCAGCTGACGGTGAGCGTGACCACCGTCCCGCCGTCGAGCACCTGGAGCCGGGGCGAGTGCCTCACCCCGATGAACAGTGCCCGCTCGCCCAGCCCGGAGACCTTCTCGGACGTCACGGGTACCCCGTACGCCTCCATCCCCGGCACCAGGCCGAACTCCGGTCCCGGGTCGGTCTTCTTGTGCAGCTCGACCATCACCCGGGCGTCGGACATGAAGGCCTGGTCCTCCCGGTTGCCACTGGCGGCGCAGCTCGACCAGTCCAGGGCGGGCCCCTCGCCGTGGCCCGGCGTGCCGCCGCCCAGGCCGCCGAGGGCGGCGCCGACCGACTTCAGCGGGGTCTCCGAGCACAGCTGCTCGCTGTGCCGGTAGCGGATCGGGGGCCCGGCCTCGCCGTAACGTTCCTGCACGACCAGTACCCCGGCGAACACCGCGGAGGCCACGAGCGCCCCGCCCAGCGCCCAGCGCCAGGGCGCCGCCCGTAACGAGCCGTCACGCCCCTCCGGGCCGGCGGCGTCGGCGAACCGCGCGGGCGCCTCCGTGGCCCACCCGCCCTCGATCTCGGGCTCGCCGATCAACCCTGGGCCTCGCGCTCGGCCGACCCCACGGCGGTGGCCCCGTGCGGTGCGGGACCGGTCGGGGCGGCGGGCGCGAGACGCCGCTCGCGCGAGTAGGCACGCAGGTAGACGACCACGGTGTTGGTGACGGCGACCAGCGGCACGGCCACGACCGCACCCCCGATCCCCGCGATCATCCCGCCGGCGGCGACCGACAGCACCACCGCGAGCGGGTGGACCCGTACGGCCCGGCCCAGGATGAAGGGCTGGAGCACGTGCCCCTCGATCTGCTGGACGGCCAGCACCACCAGCAGCACCATCAGCGCGGTGAACGGCCCCTGGGTCACCAGGGCCACGACCACCGCGAGGGCGCCGGAGACCACCGCGCCGACGAGCGGGATGAAGGCGAACAGGAAGATGAACACGGCGAGCGGCACCGCCATCGGCACCTTGAGGAAGTAGAGGCCGAGGCCGATGAAGACGGCGTCGATGAGGGCGACGAGGACCGTCCCGCGCACGTACGCGGTGAGGGTGCGCCAGGCGCGCGGACCGGCTCCGGCGACGCCGGGGCGGGCGGCGGACGGGACCAGGCCGAGGACCCAGTTCCAGATCTTCTGGCCGTCGTAGAGCAGGAACAGCGTCGAGAACATCGAGAGGAGCATGCCCGTGAGCACCTCGACGAGCACCGTCACGCCCTGCAGGCCGGCGGAGGTGATCTCCTCGGTGTTGGTGCCGATGGTCTCGCTGAGGTTCTTCGCGATGTCGTTGATCTGCTTCTCGGTCACGTGGAACGGACTGTCCAGTGCCCAGCTCTTGAGCTCGTTGATGCCCTCGCGCAGCCGGTTGGAGAGGTCGTCGAGGTTCTCCATGACCTGCCAGACCACGAACCAGCCGACCAGTCCGATCACGACGAAGCCGAGGACCGCGGTGACGGCGGTGGCGAGGCCCCGCGGCAGCCCGATCCGGCGCAGGCGGACCACGAAGGGCTGGAGCAGGGCGGTGACGAGCAGGGCGGCGGCGAAGGCGAGGACGACCAGGCGGACCTCGCTGATCACCTTCATCAGCACCCAGACCATCCCGGCGAGCAGCAGCAGCCGCCAGCTGGCCTCGGCGGCGACGCGCACCCCCCAGGGGATGACGGCCGCCGGGTCGGGCCGCACGGGCGGCGGGGCCTCGCCGGACCCGGCCGCCGCGGCGGGGGACGGTACCTCGGGGGCGGGCGGGACGGGCAGCGGGTCCACGTCGGCCTCGGCCTCCGCCTC
>NZ_JZWV01000466.1 GCF_000966975.1 Streptomyces katrae
GGTGACCGCGATGGTCGAGGGGGGCGGTGTGGCCGTGACGAGGCGCACCGATCTGGCGCAGCGCCTGAACAAGGCGAAGGACGGGTCCATCACTCCCGCGTCCTACTCCTCGCACTGGCCGAGCCGCGAGCGCCTGTTCACCGACGTGATCTTGTTCCTTGACTGGAAGGGCGATGGGAAGGGTCCCCAGAGGCTGCACTTCGCGCCGTCCCCCTCCCTCCCCGGCTCGGCCCGTTGAGGCCTGCCAGCCAGCGGTCCATGCCCCAGGCCTGGCAGCCAGCCGTCCCGGCTGACCTCGTGATCCCAGCGGGCCGGCCGGGTCTGCCGCGCTGGCGACTGCAAGAGCAGCGGGCGGACGGTTTCCCGTGGCCGCCGATGCGGTCCTGGGGTCAGGCCACCTTCAC
>NZ_JZWV01000475.1 GCF_000966975.1 Streptomyces katrae
GCGTGGGCGGGTTCAGCGACCGGGGGGAGGCGTCGATCCAGATGGCAATCGTGTTCCCGTTCGTCATCCTCGTCACCGTCGCGGTCGTCCAGGCCGCGATGTGGTTCTACGCCCGCAACATCGCGTTGACCGCCGCCCGTGAGGGCGTCGCAGCCGCCCGCGTCTACCAGGCCCCCGAGACCGCGGGCGCGGCCCGGGCCCGCGAGACCCTGGGGCGGATCGCGGGCGACAGCCTCGCCGGCAGCACGGTCAGCACGGCGGGCAGCACCGGCGCCGAGGTCCGGGTGACCGTCACCGGCCTCGCCCCGTCCCTGATCCCAGGGGTGTCGGGGCTGAGCGTGTCGCAGTCCGCCGCAGCACCGCGAGAACGGTGGACCACCCCATGACGTTCATCCGCGTTCGGGCAGGGCGGTGGCTGGCGCTGGCCCGGCAGGACCGCGGCAGCGAGACCATCGCGGCCGCCATCGTAACCCCGCTGCTGATCATGCTGCTGTGCCTGGCCATCGCCGGCGGGCGGATCGTCACCTCTGGCGCGAAAATCGACGCGGCCGCCGAGGACGCGGCCCGCGCCGCCTCCATCTCGCGGACCTACACCGGCGCCCAGGCCGAAGCATCGGCCGCCGCCACCCGCTCCCTTGACGACCAGGGCATCCACTGCGCGTCGGTGAGCACCAGCGTGGACGTCTCCGGGCTGGCTGTGCCCCTCGGGCAGGCCGGCACCGTCACCGTGACCATCACCTGCAACGTCACCATGGCCGATCTGCTGCTCCCCGGTGTCCCTGGGTCCAAGACGTTGACCAGCCGTTTCACGTCCGTCGTGGACGCCTACCGCTCCCGGGAGGGCTAAGCATGGACAACCGTCTGCGGCGGGCGGCCGGGCGCCTGCGTGAGGACCGGGGTGGGATCGCTGTCTACAC
>NZ_JZWV01000476.1 GCF_000966975.1 Streptomyces katrae
GGGTGGGATCGCTGTCTACACCGCGATCGTCACCGTGGCGCTGCTGGCCGTCATCGGCCTGGCCATCGACGGCGGCGGGAAACTGCGGGCGACTGAACGCGCCGATGCGCTCGCGATGGAGGCCGCGCGCGCGGCCGGGCAGGCCATCGACCCGGCCTCGGCCGTCACCGGCACGGACGTCCGCGTCGACCCGGAAGGGGCCCAGGCGGCCGCCCAGGCCTACCTCGCCCGTGCCGGCGCACACGGCAGCGCCACCCTCTCCGCCGACCGGAGCCGGCTCGACGTCACCGTCCACGGCTCCTATCCGACCGTGTTCCTGGCCATCGCCGGGATCGGGTCCATGGGCGTCACCGGTCACGGAAGCGCACGCATGCTCCACGGCATCACCCAGCCCCAATAGCCCCACCGACCACCGTGAGAAGGACCCGGCCGATGCCGAAGCCCACCCCCGTCACCACCCGCCCCTCCCGCAGCGGCGGGGCCCAGACGGCGGCCGCGCTGCTGCGCGCTCTGCTCTCCCTGACCGTTCTGGCCCTGCTGCTGGCCGGCCTGCCCGTCCTGCTGTGGTGGGCCACCAGCCTGGTCGGGCCTCCCGGCGTGGCCGCGCTGGCCCACCTGTTGTCCACCGAGGATTCGGGACAGGTGTTCCTGCTGGTCCTGGCTGTCGCCGGGTGGGCTGGCTGGGCCTGCTTCACCGGCGCGGTCCTGCTGGAGATCGCCGCCCAGCTCCGCGGTCGCGCGGCCCCGCAGATCCGGGGGCTGGTGGGACAGCGGGCCGCGGCCGCCCTGGTCGGCGCCGTCCTGCTGGCCCTCCCGGCCGGAACCGCGCTTGCCGCTCCCAGCGCCGCCGCACCCGCTCCCGCCGCTGTCGGCGTCAGCGCCTCCCCCATC
>NZ_JZWV01000477.1 GCF_000966975.1 Streptomyces katrae
CCCCCATCCCCGGCTCCGGCAACGAGGCCGCACCGCACGCCGGCACCCCGGCCAACGCGTCGAGCACGGCCGTGACGTACACGGTCCGCGATGTACGGCCCGCTGAGAGCCTGTGGTCCATCGCCCAACAGACGCTCGGCAGCGGGGAGCGGTGGACGGACATCGCCGCCCTCAACCACGGCCGCACCATGACAGACGGGACGGTCTTCGACGCCGAGCGGCCCATCCAGCCGGGATGGGTGCTCACCCTGCCTGCCAGCGCCACCCTCCCCTCCGCACCGGCAACGGACGCAACCGGAGAGGGGAGCGCCTCGCGCGGCGCCAGTCAGGTCCGGTACACGGTTCACGACGGGGACAGCCTCTCCTCCATCGCAGCCGACCAGCTGGGCGACCCAGACCGCCATCAGGAGATCTTCGCCCTGAACCAGGGCCAAGCTCTTCCCGACGGCGGCACCTTCACCAACCCGGATCTGATCTATCCCGGCCAACAGCTCACCCTCCCCCAAACCTCAGGAACCCAGGCCCCCACCCCGGCCCCGCGAAGCCCCGAGTCCGGCCCGGCCACGCCACCGGCCACCACCCCGCCGGCGGCGACGGCGCCTGAGCAGACGGCTCCGCCTGCTCAGGCCTCTTCGCCTCCCGCACCGGCCGCCGCACCATCGGCCCAGCTCCCGACAAGGGCACCTGCGTCCGCCTTGCCGGCCCCGAGCTCCTCCCCCGCCCAGACCTCAGCCCCGGACGCCACGCGTGCGCAGAGCGCCGCGGCCAGCGTGAACTGGGCGCTGGTGGCGGGACTCGGGACGCTGCTGGCCGCGTCCCTGGCCGGCGCTCTGGGCGTGCGCCGGATTCTGCAACAGCGCCAGCGCCGCGCGGGCCAGACCATCGCCCAGGACAACGACCCCAACAGCCTCGAACAGCTCCTGACAGCGGCCGGCGAGCCCGCTGGCGTCGAAATCCTCGACCGCATCCTGCGTGCCCTCGCCCACCAGGCCGCCACCGACGAACGCGCGCTGCCCACCCTGCGCGGCGTGCTCCTGGCGGGCAAGGAGGTCCGCCTGCTCCTGGACGAGTCGGCCGACCCCGTGGCCCCATTCACCGCGGGGCCCGACAGCCGTACCTGGACCCTGGACCCCGTAGCCGTTCTCCCCGATGCCGAAATGCTGAACGACGTCGAGGCCCCCTACCCGGGCCTGGTTACCCTCGGCGCCCACGAGGACGGGCTGCTGCTGGCCGACCTGACCACCTGCCACGTCCTGCTCCTGGACGGCACCCCGGAGGAGGTCCTCGAAGTCGGCCGCGCTCTGGCCCTGGAACTGGGAACGTCGGGGTGGACCGACTACAGCGAGATCCTCACCGCTGGCCTCGGTAGCCGCCTGGCCAAGCTCCTGCCGCAGGGCCGGATCCGCACCATGCCCCACCTGCCGGCCGTCGCCGCCGACCTTGGCGAACTCCTCCTCGAAGCCCACCAGAGCGGCGAGCAGGTCCTGCCCTGGCTGATGATCGGCGTCGGCGACCACGATCAGGAACACCTGGCTCAGCTCGCCGATGCGCTCGCCGCCGCCCGGAACCTGAAGACCGCTGTCGTGCTGCCTGCGAGTGAGGCGGCCCAGCGCGTCTTCCCGCACGCCGAGATCATCGACGTCACGACAGGGCAGGAGGCCCTCCTGGCCCCGCTCGGCCTGCCCGTCACCCTGCAACGCATCACCGACGAGCAGTACCGGCAGTATGTCCACGTCCTGCAGATCTCCACCCAGGACCCAGTACCGGCCACCGGCTCCTGGGAATTCGCGGAATCCCATGATCAGGCGGCCGCGTGCGGACGGCCTCTGACCCTACGGTCCACCACCGCCGATGCCCAGGACCCCGGCAACCCCTTCCCCGCGCTCATCGCCGCCTCCCCGGCCACCACTCCCCAGCC
>NZ_JZWV01000478.1 GCF_000966975.1 Streptomyces katrae
CTCCCCAGCCCATCGGCCACCAAGGCAATGCCGAAGCCGGGCAGTCAGCAGACGGGGCAGAGACGGTGGGCACGGCAGAGCCCGACGAGAACGGCCAGGCCGCCACCGACAAGGTGCCGGTACCCGCCCAAACAGCCGCCGCTGTGCCCGCTAAGGCCGCCGGCGAAGAGCAAGCACCTGTCCGCATCGACATGCTCGGCCCCCTGCGTATCACCGGGACCGCCGCCTCCGCCCACGGCCCCCGCACCGCTGCCGTCGCAGCCCTCCTCCACCTGCGCCCCGGACGCGGCACCGACTACCTGTGCCAGGCCATGGACCCGGTCAACCCGTGGTCCACCCGCACCCTGCACTCCCGGCTGTCCGAACTGCGCAACGTCCTCGGCCTCACCCACGACGGCCTGCCACTGCTCCCCCGCCCCAAGAACGGCGCCGGGTACGTCCTCCACCCCTCGGTCACCTCGGACTGGGCCGAGTTCAAAATCCTGGCCTCCCGAGGCCTCGCTGCAGGCCCCGGGGCCGGGACAGCCGACCTGGAAGCGGCCATGGCGCTGGTCCGCGGCCGCCCCTTCGAAGGCCGGACCCTGCCCTGGGCAGACCCCGTCATCCAGGAGATGCACTCCCGAATCACCGACACCGCCCACACCCTCGCCCGCTGGCACACCGACAGCGACACCCCCGACCTCGACGCCGCCCGCCGCACCGTCCTCCAAGCCCTTGAGGTCGAGGAAACCTCCGAGGTGCTGTACCGAGACCTCCTCCACATCGAAGCAGCCGCAGGCAACCAAGCCGCCGTTCGGAAGACCGTCGCACGAGCCCAGCAGATGGCCCGCACCTACGACATCACCCTCGACGACACCACCGAACAAACCATCACCGAAGCCCTCACCACCACTTCGCCGCGTCTGAGCCAGCGGCACTGAGGCATCGTCCCTGCCACGAGTGCACTCCCGGGCCAGCGGAACACTGCGGCAGACGGGAAGCTGGCTCTCGTCACCCTCGCCTCTCTTTCAGGCAGGCGCCATCTTCAATCTGCGGGCGGCGCCTCGGGCAGCAGCACTCTGTTACCCGGCATCGTCCGGCGCGCTGGGCAGGTGGCGAGCCCGTTTGTGGTGCTGCTCAGCGACGAGGTATTTGCGCAGCCGCGAGCCCTGCGGGCACCACATCTCCCGGGGGCACCGGTCACAGGCGGCAAGGTGTCTCGCGTAATTGGCAGCCGCTGGCGTCGAGCTACGGCTGTCCTCGTGTCCGTCGGGCGCCGCTGTTGCTGTGGTGGGAGGTTGGCCCCGTAGTGCCGACGCCAGGGCCCCATCCACCTGAGGCTGAGACACCACCTCTGCCATCTCGTGGTGAAGGGCTTGGTGAAGCCTGGTAGGGGCGTCATGTGACGCCTTTTGATCCGTCACGTGACGCTGTCTGCCTTCGTCACGTGACGCCCCCTCAATCACTTCATCAGCGGGTACGAGGGCGTCACGTGACGCCTCCAGCGCCTGCATCCGGCGCCGATCAGCCGGCGTCACGTGCTGCCCTGAGGACTTGGCCCGCTTGTGCCGAAGCCTGCGGTCGTACTCGGAACTGGACAGCACGGCCAGTGCCCGCTCCCAGGCAATGCCGCAGCCTGTCTCGGTGTCGGCGCCAAGAGGGAGCGTGCATGCGTAGGTGGCAGGTTTGGGGCAGCGGCCTCCACGGGCGTTCGCTGTCTTCCTGATCAGGCAGACAGCCTCCGCGGCGACGAGTACTTTCTGGACGGTTTCCTTGCTGCACCGTCCGATCGCCATGAGCGTGTCGGTGCCGAGAAAGGCATTCGTGCCGTCTTCGTTCGCCGCCTGGCCAACGGCCTGCAGGATCGCGAAGAAAGACGCGCCGAGGCTTTTCCACTCGGGCTGGTCCCGGGTCGCCCTCGGGATGTGCTTGGCG
Organism: Streptomyces katrae; assembly: GCF_000966975.1. Taxonomy (GTDB): domain Bacteria; phylum Actinomycetota; class Actinomycetes; order Streptomycetales; family Streptomycetaceae; genus Streptomyces; species Streptomyces katrae. Next base: position 1,915 of record NZ_JZWV01000478.1, read on the forward strand.
GAGCGGAGCAAGAACCAGCGCCAGGCGTGGGCCGGGGCCCAGCCAGGCCGGATCGCTCCGGGCATGACGTCATTCGGTCCGGCGGTCATACCTCCAAAATACCAACATAGTTTCCCTGAGAGCAACCTGCGCAGGTTGATGGCTACGCCGGTGTCAGAGAGTGGACCTAAGTATCCAGTGGCGAATCCGGGGCCGATATGATGACCCCATGGAGAAGACCGCGAAACAGCAGGCCCGGCAAGCCGTCACCGACCTCGAACTCAGGTTCATCGAAGCCGTAGAACACGGACGGCTCCGCGCGGAACTCACCTACGAGCAGCTCGGCCGCTACCTCGGCATGTCCAAAAGCCAGATCAGCAAACGCCAGGACGGCCAAATCACCTACACCCTCCGCGACATGCACCACATCAGCCGGCTCCTTGGCATCGACCCCCTGGTCATGGCAGCCGGACTAGGGGCCTGGCTCAACGACATCCAACCCACCGAAGTCCACCACCGCCTCAACGCCCTTACCAATGCCAACCCAGGCGCCACCTCCTGATCGCAACATCGGCCAAGGGACCTCCCCCATGTCCCCTCGGCCGACCGGCCCGACCAGACAGCCAGGCTACGAGCCGGCACCAAGCAGACCCGTGAACACCGGCGCGACGGCCTGCCCGTGCGGGCGTCCACTCCGCCTCCACGGAGCCGCGGTGCACCCGTCAAAGGGTCGGCGATCCTTTGCAGTCGTGGGCCCGGTAGCCATGGCCGTCTTTGTGCCAGTCCAGGAGGAGGCCCGCGTTCCCATACGCGCCGCCGCCGGGCCGGCGGCTGATCACGCAAGCTTCCGTTGACGCCACTAGGTCGTCTCTTCCGGATCTTGCCGGTC
>NZ_JZWV01000479.1 GCF_000966975.1 Streptomyces katrae
GCCGGGCGGCGCGGGTCAGGCAAGATCCGGAAGAGACGGCCTAGCACCGCCGCTGCCTGACCGGCCTCTCCCGCTTCGAGGCCGCCCTGGCCATCATGCAATCCGCACCCGAGCACTCCTGGACAGCCCGCGAGATCGCTCCGGAGCGCTCTGGACGCGACTTATCCGGCGCCCTCTGCCGTGGCCAGCAGTGGGAAGGCGGGCCTGGCCTTCAGCCGTAGTAGGTTCAGCCACCGAATCGTGCGAGCAGTCTGGCGGTGTCGTCGGTGTTGCGTCCGAGGCCGGCGGCTACCTCCGCGGCGTCGTGGTCGCGTGCGTCGTGGGCCGCCACATAGGCGGTTCACTGGGCGCTGAGTTCCAGGCTGAGGGCCGCCTTGATGGCGGCGTCGGCGAGTCCCAGGCAAGCGTTTCGATCGCGGCACTGACGCTGCGCAGGAGCGCCTCCAGCTCGCCGGGAAGGGGAACGGTTCCCTCTCGTACAGTGCTGATGTGCCGGTCCCAGTCCTCCTCGCAGTGCTCGGCGGTGCTGCACCCGCTCTCGTGGAAGGTCTGCTCGCCGGCTGGCTCCCAGTCCACGGGGTAGGCGGTCCCGGTCCAGCCGCATGAGCATGCGGGCCTCAGGACATCTGCCTTCGGGCGCGTGGGTGGGTGCTGCCGTCGTAGACGCTTCAGTGCCTGACGTCCCGGCCGTAGCTGTCCGACGCCGCGCCGAAGCACACCGGCGTGGGCGTGGTCCCGTGTGCGAGGAGCACCCTGACACGGCCTTGGTGCGAGGTGTCGTACTCGCACGTCCAGGTCTCGTCGATCTTCATGAATCCCTCCTGCCCGTTGCGAGGCGGCGACCGTCGGCTCGCATACAACGATCGCGCCGTGTCTCCCGTGGTCAGGTGAACTCTGGACGTTCGCTCTGCCGATGGGCGCTCGGCGGGCGGGGGTGTGTGCCCGGCGTACATGCGGGTCGGTCTGGTGGGGCGCGAGGTGGTGCGTGGGGTGGTGCGTCGAACCGTCCACGACTTTTGCATGCATATTGCACTTGAATTCTGGCTCGTCGGGGGGTGTCTGGGAGGCCGATCCCGAGGGGTGATTGGCCAGAAGATGTGTTGCTGTTCAGCCAATCTTGTAGGCGCTCTCACTTGCGGCTGCGGGGGTGCGCACGGTATCTAGATTCGGATTCTTTTCGTACTGAAAGAAGTGCTCCTCCGGGGGACGGCGTCGGCATGGCGTGGGGGCTAGGGTCGCCATCACCGTGCAGGGCCGTGAAAGTTTCACGGGCCTGGGGTCCTCGGATCGTGTTCGAGTGAAGTGGTTGTGGGGCCGGGGCGCGATGCCGGGTCAAGAGTGCAGTTCGGAAGCGGAGAGGGCAGGTTTCTGTGGAGAGTGTGTTCCGGAACGGGATGACGGCGGATTCGATTTTGAATGTGCGGTGGCGGAAGGCTTCGGCGAGTGACCCGTTCGACAACTGCGTGGAAGTTGCACGGCTCGAGGACGGGGAGGTGGGCGTGAGGAACTCGCGGTTCCCGTCGGGGCCGGCCCTGGTGTTCACGAGGGACGAGATGGTCGCCTTCATCGATGGGGTGAAGAAGGGCGAGTTCGATGGAATGACTGTCTGAAACGGTAGGGCCTAGGGTTGCCGTTGCGGCGGGGGGACTTCACGATGTGTGCTGGCGCAAGATCGCCATCGTGAACGAGGAGTCGCGCGTGGCCGCACGGCCTTTGAGTGTTGTCGGCGGGGCTGATCTTCCGGAGGTTCCGGGGTCGGTCCCGCCTCCGCATACGGTCCGTCAGCTCCTGGGCGTGCGGATGAGGGCGGCTCGCAAGGCCGCGAAACTGAAGATCGCCGACGTGGTGGAGCGAGGCGTGGTCAGTTCCCAGTCGGTTCTCAGCAGGATCGAGAACGGGCACGAGAACGTGACCGTCAACGAGAAGCTGATCGAGGGTCTCCTGGCCTTCTACGGGGTGACCGACCCGGAGGAGCTGCGGGTGATCCGCCGCCGGGTGGCGGAGCTGGAGGGCCAGTCGGCATGGTGGACCGCGCACGACGGCCTGGTCGTGGGTGAGTTCGCCGACCTGTTGTATATGGAGAGGGCGGCCGATCGGATCACCGTCTACGAGTCCGTGTTCGTGCCGGGGGTACTGCAGGTGCCGTCCTACATGGACGCGGTGATGACGCACGTCTGCCTGACCCCTGAGGAGCGCGAGCGCGCTCACAAGCGCCAGCAGCTGCGCAAGGACCGCCAGAGGCTGCTGGACGACGAGGGCTCCCGGCAGTACACCGCGATCATCGAGGAAGCGGTGCTGCTGCGGACGGTCGGCAGCCGGGCAGTGATGCGTGAGCAGCTGCGCCACCTGCTCAACCTGTGCGAGAACCGCAAGTCGGTTCACATCCGGGTGTTCCCCATGTCCGCCTGGGAGCAGGCCCTGCCCATGACGGCGTCGGTGACGCTGTTGCAGTTCCCGCGCGACCGGGGCGGCCAGGACATGCTGTACGCGGACACGGCGGGCAGTGGCGGCTCCTGGCTGCGGGAGCCGAGGGGCGAGATGGTCAAGGCGGCGCTGGAGCGGGTGCGTGAGCACGCGTGGGACAAGAGGGAAACTCTGAAGTTCCTGGACGCGCGGATCGCCGAGCTGGTCGACCCGCGCTAGCGGATCCGGGCGACGCCGCCGCAGGCGATCCAGTCAGCGCCGGCCGGGCGAAGCGCGAGGCCGGTGTCGGGGAGCCAGGTGGATACCTCGACGGGGGCAGGGTGTTCGAGGAGGTCTGATCCGTCGAAGAACCTGGCGATGTCGGCGGTGGACCGGACGCGGCCCCAGCTGCCGATGGTGCGCTTCATGAACGCGCTGAGCTCTTCGCGCGAGGTGGCGTCGTCGCTGGCGATGTGGGAGATGACGAGGTAGCTACCGGCCGGGAGGCGGGCGGCGACGTCACGGACGAGGAGCCAGGGGTCGTCGTCGTCGGTGAGGCAGTGCAGGACGGAGACGAAGAGGGCGGCGACTGGACGGTCGTCGGCAAGGATCCGGCGCACGCGCGGAACGCTGAAGATACGCTCCGGGTCTCGGATGTCGGCTTCGACGACCGCGGTGGTCAGCAGGTCCTCTTCGAGGACCATACGGCCGTGGGCACAGACCATGGGGTCGTTGTCGATGTAGACCACGCTGGCCGTGGGAGTGACTTCTTGGGCCACCTCGTGGACGTTGGGGCGGGTGGGCAGGCCGGTCCCGAAGTCGAGGAAACGACGGACGCCATGGGTCTGTGCGAGATAGCGCACCGCACGCACCAGGAAAGCCCGGTTGGCCTGCGCCAGTTGCTGCATGTCGGGAGCGATGTCCAGGAGTTCAGCGCATGCCCGGCGGTCGCTGGGATAGTTGTCGGTACCGCCGATGAGGTAATCGTACATTCGGGCATAGCTGGGCCTGGTGACATCGATCATGGGATTGGTCGGCTCCCGATGGCGCCGGTCTGCCCCGTCGCAGATCCGGCAGTTGAGTAGCGCCACATGGTAGGCCCACTCGTCACGGCAGCACCAGGTCGCGATGATGTTGCGGTGATGCGCGGGAGGTGAATCAGCCGCTGCTTTCACGCGGGCGCAGACGCCGATGCCCGGGCCCTGACCTCGCAGAATGCGTGGAATATGCGCCTGGAGAATTCACTTCGGAGCGGACAGCGTGCGCAGTGCGGCGCGGTGTAGGACGCGGAAGGCGCTGTCGGAGATGCCCATCAGCTCGGCGGCGGTCTCGGCGGGCAGGCCGAGCCGGTGGCGCAGGATGACCGCGTCGGCCTGCGGGCAGGGCAGGTCAGCCCCGCAACGGGACCCGCGCTCGGCAGCGTCCTCGATCAGGGAGGTGAACATCTCCCACACCGCGGCGGCCGGGGACGCACAGGCCAGCGCCTGGGGCCAGCACGGGGCCAGTGCGTCGAGCGCGTGGTCGGCCAGACGTGCGCCGCACCGGGTGCTGGAGAGCCGGACGGCGGCGTAGCGGATGTAGAGCGGCCGGTACCGGGAGCAGAACGCCTCGTAGGACGCGTCCGTCACGGTGTCGGTCGGAGCGTAGGGCCGGCGGCTCCGTGAGTTGTCTCGCACGGCTGGCGGCTGGCGTATGGGGCCGGGCGCGGGGGAATGGCGGGCAGGCTGGGACACGGCAGATTCGAGCATGAGTACCCTGGGCGATCGCTTTTACGGGATTAATTTCCGAATAGCGCTTTGGCCGGATCTCATCGCTCCGAACGGGGCATTGCTGTCCCGCGGGCTGGCGGCCGGCGCGCGTCGAGGGCCCGGCCGGGGATACGGCCGGGCCCTGCTGGTTCAGCTGCGGCGAATACGCAGGTACGTCACGACCGTTCCGTCGGTCAGCACGGCCGGCGCCAGCGCGAGCAGTACACCGGCAGTGGCGGAGCCCATGACGGTGGCTACCGCGCCGGCGGCTGTCAGGAGGGAGCCCCACTGGAAGCGGACCGAAAGAATGCTGAGTGTTTCCGTTTCAGCCTGCGGGAAAGTCGGAATGGTACGGTCGTGTGTCTTCGGCAGGGCGGCGATGGCCCCCTGCTGGTAAGCGCGTTCGATCACGCGAATCTCCTATGTCGTTTCGTGTGCGCCGGACGCATCGGTCCCGGGGGTGGCACCCCCCGGGACCTTCGCTTTGTCCGGAGCCCGCACCGTAACCAGCGGGGGCACAGGTGTGCCAAGACCGCACCCCCGTGAAAACGGAACCCCATCCCCCAGAAACTGCGCCCGAGCTGACGGCTCTGCACCCCGCACGGCGACTCAAGCAGCTTGAGAAGGCGCACACTTCACAACAAATCGATCACATGCGGTCATGCAGTAGGGCTCGCCCGAGAAAACGATCACCGGTACAGCAGAGCGCTGTTCACCCGAAAGAAGCAAGACCGCGGCTAGTCGGCCGGCCCACATGCACGGCGGCGGAAATCCTCTCCCTCCGCCCCTGCAGGGGGGAGGTCAATGGGGTGACGATGATTGCTGGCGGCCAATACACCCTCGGACCCTGCGCACACGCAACACCTTCGAGCCCGTCTACGGACTGAAGCAGACCGTCCAGGCCGAAGCCATCAGCCCCAACGGACCCGGTGCATGGCAGACGACCGGCCAGATCTGCGGGACCACCAGCTACGTCCACAACACCGCCAAGAACCTGATCGGCTTGCCCCAGCGCGTCCGCACCACTGCGGGCGACTGCGCACAGGCGGCAACAGGGGCGTTGCTCTCCGATAGCCGCACGGCCTATGACGCGCCGGGGGCCTTCGGCGTCGCCCCGGACAGGGGCTTGGTCTCCCAGGTCGACACCAACGATGCTGCCAGCACGGGCTGGGTCACGACTGCGCGCTCTGAGTACGACGCGCTCGGACGCGTGATCAAGGTGTCCGACGCTGTCGGCCATTCCGTCACGACGGCCTACAGTCCGGCGACTGGCCCCGTCTTCAGCATGACCGGCACCGACGTGATGGGTCACACCAGCACGGTGAAGGCCGATCCCGGCCGCAACAGTCCGATCGAGAAGACGGACATCAACGGTCGCAAGGTCACGGCCGCCTACGACAACCTGGGGCGCTCGACCGCCGTATGGACTCCGTCGCAGAAGCCGGGGACGGACAAGGCTGCCTACACCTTCTCGTACCAAATCAGCGAGCACGAGCCGCCTGCGGTCACCAGCAGCACCCTTCAGGACAACGGCACCTACAAGCAGACCGTCGACATCTACGACGGCCTGCTGCGCCCACGCCAGAGCCAGGGCGAGGCCCTCGGCGGCGGGCGGGTGATCAAGGACACGCTCTACAACGCAAACGGCACGGTCAGCCAGACACACAACGCCTACTACGCCGAGGGCGCGCCGACGAAGCAGATCTTCGTCCCGGAATCCGTGTTCCACGTCCCGAACTCCACCGCTACGGCCTATGACGGCCTCGGCCGGGCCGTTCGCGCCACCACGCTCCACTCCGACGTGCCGCAGTACTCCTCGACCATCCAGTACGGCGGGGACTACACCCTCAGCCGCTCGGCCATGTCCGCCGACGGCAACACCCCGCTCCCGGGCAGCCGCGCCTCGAAGACCTGGACCGACCCCCTGGGCCGGACCTCGGCCGTCGAACACGCCACGGCCTGGGACCTCACCTTGCGCATCCGCTTGTCAGGTGCTCATCTGCGCCGGCGCACATCCGGCACGAACACCCAGCTCACACGCGTTTCTCTCCACCACTGCTCCCGCCCGGCGGGCGGGAGCAGGAGCTCGAATTCGCCGCTCGGCCGTCTGCGCCAGGTCTGGGCCGACGGTCCGCGGGTCCCCTCAGGGCGTGATCGGCAACGTGCTGGCCGGCGTCGTAGGCGTGGAGATCCGCGTCACCGCCGCGGCTCTGCTGTCCGGGGCGCGGCGGGTGGACCGGGCCGGCGTCAGGTGGTGCGTGGTTCGTCCAGGGTATCGAGGGCGAGGTCCCAGGGGTAGGCGTCGACGTTGCCGTGCTTTGGCGGGTGGGGGCGGAATCCGGGTCCGGTGCCGTCGTCCAGGAGGTAGCGGACTCCTGCTCCGCGCAGGGTGGCGATGGCGGGGGCGAGGGCGGGGTGCTGGGCCTGGGCGGCGTTGATGTAGGGGAGGGCGACGACGGGGCGGTGGGGCATGCCGAGGGCTTCGGTGATGAGGCCGAGGGCGAGGGTGTCGGCGTGGCCGGCCGCCCACTTCGTGGTGGTGTTCAAGGTGGCGGGGGCGACGAGGAGGGCGTCGGGGTCGGGCAGGACGTCGGATTGGGAGGGGAGTTTGTAGGTGTGGCGGACCGGGTGTCCGGTCAGCGCTCGCCAGGCGTCGAGCTCGCTGTCGCCGCCGGCTTCTTCGACCGACCATCGGTGGGCGGCGGGAGTGAGGACGAGGGCGACGTCCCAGCCTCGGGCCTGGGCGGCCTTGATGCCGGTGGTGACGTGGCGGGCGGGTGGTGCGGCGCAGGAGATGACGTACAGGGTTCGGGTCACCCGGGTAGTCCACAGCGCTCGGCGAGCGCGCGCAACCGCCCCTCGGCGCTCCCTGCGCCCAGAAGGCGGAGGTCCTCGACGAGTTGGTGGGTGCGGGGGCGGCCGAGGACTTCCTCGGGGGCTTCGCGTTCGGCGTCCAGGAGGGTGTCGACGGCCTTCTGTCGGTTCCCGGCCTGGGTGTAGGCGTGGGCGAGGTCGGTCAGGAGGTGGGCGCGGCGCTCGCGCGGGAGGGCGGCGCGTTGGTCGGCGGTGATGGCCTGGGCGACTGCGGCGCCGGCTTCGCCTTCGTAGAGCTTGACGTGGGCGGCGAGCCGGTAGAGGGAGACGTTCGTGGTGTTGAAGGCGGTGAAGAGGGCGTTGCCGTCCGCGTCGGGCGGGAGCTGGCGGGCGTGTTCGTCCGCCTGGGCGAGGAGGTCGGGGACCTGGCGGGCGGCGGACGGTGCGCGGCGGTCGGTGAGGGTGGCGGCGGTGGCCTGGGCCATGGCGGCCTTGAGGTAGAGCATGCCGAGGGTGGACAGGCCGACGGCCCCGCGGCCGGTGAGGTCGGGGGTGAGGCGGGTGGCTGCTGCCTGTGCGAAGGCGGCGGCTGCGTGGGGCTGTTCGTCGGCGGTGAGTGCGTCGGTGAGGTGGCGGGCGGCGGAGGCCTGGATGACGGGGTCGCCGGAGCGTTCGGCGGCCAGGACGGCGCGGTGGCCGGCGAGGGAGGCGATGTCGGTGGCTCCGGCTTTGATGGCGAGGGCTTCGGTGAGCTGGAGGGTCATGGACAGGGCGCGGTAGGCGGTGAGCTGGTCGTCGCCGTCGTGGAGGGCGGCGGCGTGGGTGGCGTCGGTGAGGAGGGCGGGGATGCGGCCGCTGAGGCTGGTGAAGGCGGCGCTGGCCTGGAAGAGGCGCCAGGCGTGGTGGACGGAGCGGCGCAGGGTGTCCACGTCGAGCGGGTGGGCGCTGGCGTCGGGGGTGCCGGTGGCGATGTCGTGGCGGTGCAGGGCCACGCGGATCGCCTCCATCTCGCCCGCCGCGTCGGCGGTTTCGTCGGAGGTGGTGTCGGCGAGGAGGACGGGCAGGGGGACGGCCAGGACGCGGGCGGCGGCTTCGAGGACGGAGAGGCGTGGGTCGGCCTGGCGGGAGCCGGCCTCCAGGTCCTGGACCCAGCGTTTGCTCTTGCCCATCAGCGTGCCGAACGCGGTCTGGGTCAGGCGGCGGCGCCCGCGCCAGCAGGCGATGTTCTCTCCGATGCGGCGGGTGTCCATGAGCACGGCTCCCCAAGAGCGGTGGAATCTGGCACGCACACTGCGTGCCTACATACCGTTGTACTCCGCCTACGGTGCGTCCATGACCCGATCCGACAACGGCACCCTGCCGTGGGCTGCCCTCCTCGACCCGACTCCCGAAGTCTTCTTCGAATTCCGCAAGGGCCACTCGGTATGGGCCGCGTGCGGCTGGACCTGGGACGCCGTCGCCATCACGCCTCTGCAAAGAGGCCTCGCGGCCCTCGACGAGCTGGCTCTCCCGATGGACGGCGAATACACCGTCATCGCCGACCACGCGCGCCAGGAACTCATCGTCTACATCCCCTGCGGCACAGGTGCCGTCCTCGACGGCCTCCCGGGCGTACGTGTGCTGGGCCGGGGCACCGACCTCCTTGTCCCGGCCGGCCAGTACGGGACCTTCGCCGCGGCCTGGCTCAGCCGCCCCCGCGGCGAAGCCGATGAGGCCTTCATCACCCCCGCCCGGCTGCGCGCCGCACTCCTCGCGGCGGATGCCGCGCACCACACCTACGAGACTGCGGAGCCCGCCCGCGCCGAATAGCGCTCCCCCGCTCCCCTTCACCCTCACCGGCTCCCGTGTACTGCCCCTCGGGCAGCCGGCGGGGGCCTTCCTCTGTTACAAGAAGGCACGCACACTGCGTGCCCACCCCTGCGAAATGGGGCCGTACGGTCCGGACATGACCGAGACCCACCACACCCTCTCCGTCCCCGCCGCCGATGCCACGCTCCAGCCTCAGGTGTTGAGCGGCCCCTCGTTCGGTCAGGACCTCGTCCGCACCCTTCATCAGGCCACCAGCGTGGTCGGCGGTCTCTCCTTCCATGACGTGGAGACGAGCGACATCGAGGTGTCCGCCTTCGGTGCGATCGTCTGCACCGGCGACACCCCTGCCGACGCCCTCCAAGCTGCCGCCGCAGTCGCACGCCAGGCCCCCGGACTGGAGATCCACGCCCTGGCCTGGGCCCGGACCGACGGACCCCGCGAAGGCACCTTCGAGTACAAGGTGACGATGACGGTCACCGCCCCCGACCCCGCCACGGGCGAACACAGCGGCGCCACCCACCAGGAGCGCGGCCGCCACCTTTTGGGCCAGCCTAAGTAGCTCCGGGCACCATCACCTCCCTGACGGTGCGCCGCGCTTGGCGATCGGAACGGCTCCTTTGGTGATCGATTCACGCTCGAATGATCACCGTATTTGCGCGTTGAAGTTTTTTCGGGGTCGCGTGTACCCAAACGAGGCCTCCCGAACGCTGTCCTTCTTAGAGGCACCCGCGAAAGGACCCACGGTGCTTGATCTTCCTAGGAGGACACGTGCAGCTGAACGCTGCGCTGCTGGTGGCCGCAGTCGAGCCACCGGTGCCACCCGTCGGCCCAGAACGGATCGCTCGGCCGGCTCCCGGCCGCATAGCGGTTCGCACCAGCGACCGGTGCCAGGGACGCGGCGGTTGCGGGGTGGGCTGGTGAGCGACGTGGGCACTGCCGAGCACGATGACCCGGCTGGCGCGACGCGCGACACCTGGGGCCGTCACCTGTCCCATCCGGCATCCGAACCGGTCGGCATGCCCCATGTGATCCGAGACGGTTCGGTGCCTCTGGTGCCGGTGCCGCCGCAGCCGGAGGCCCCGGATCACTGGACACCGGAGCAGGTCGCGAGGTTCCAGGAGTACCACGAGCGGTACGCGGAAAAGTTCCTCTGGTACGCGGACGCGAGACTGCCCAGCCGTTTCGACGCTGAGGACGCCGTCCACAGCACCTTCGAGTACGTGGTGGAGCAGTGGCCCAGGGTGACGACGATGGAGTTCCCTTCCGCCTACGGCTGGACGGTGCTCAGGAGCCGGATCGCCGACCTGCACCGCGAGGGCAGCCGCATCGGCCCGGTCGACGACGAGCGGCTGCAGGAGGAGATCGGCCAACGGCCCGTAGGGGACCACGGCGAGGAGATCGTCAACCTGATGAGCCTTCTTGAGGAGATCAGGGAGCTTCCCGAGCGCCAGGAGCAAGCGCTCGTGCTGGACGCGCTCGGTGTACCGGTCGAGGAGATGGCCGAGCTCATGGGGATCAAGGAGGAATCTGCGCGGATGAATCTCAAACGGGCCAAGGCCCGACTGAAGCGGCGGCTTGACGCTGAGGGATGGAGGCGGAAGTGGTGAGCCAGGCGGACACGTCCTGGTCCCTTGATGCCGGCGCCGGGGCTGACAGCGGATCCCGGCTGCGGTACGACGTCTCGGCCGCCTACGACCGGCTGATGGTGTCCGCGGCCAGTCGGTGGCCTCTGCCCGAGCACCCCGGGGTCACGGCCAGCGAGGAGGCGGAGCGGGAACTGGACACGCTGTGCCAGAGCGTTGTGCTCGACCCCCAGTCTGGTCTCGACATCGGTCTGCTCGCTGAGGACTTCGGCCTGACCACCAGCGGCGCGGTGGCCTTCGGCTGTCTCCTTCACTTGGTCCGTGACGAAGCCGCCTCCTTCTGGTGGGAGTTCGCCGCTGGCGCGGGGGAGCACGAGGCCGCCTACCTCTTGATGCTCGACCACAAGCGACGCGCCGAACTCCGCGACGCGGAGCTGTGGCGCGAGCGGCTCCACTCGGCCCTGACCCCGCGGCCGGAGGGCCCCACCGGTCGCGGCTGGCGTGACCAGCCGCTCCCGTCCGCAGAGCTACGCCAGAAGCTGCACCAGGCCACCCGCCATGCCAAACGCCACGAGCACGAGGACCTGGGCGTGATCGTGCTGGCGACCCCGCGTCTGGCCGAGGCCCTCCAGGAGCTCACCAGCACATCCCTGACCCCGGACAACTCGCGTGAGGACGCCTCCGTTCCCGGCCAGCCCGCTGCGGCGGCGAACGGCCTGCGCGGCGGCCCCGAACCGGCTGAAGACGCGACGGCCGCACCGGCCGGCTCGGGCCGCGAGACGGGCGCCCCGCCGGTACGGCCTCAGCCGCCGAAGGGATGGACGCCACCGCCGGGCAGGCCCGGAGAGGCCTTCGACCAGAGCGGTCACGCTCCGGCGGCATGGGAGGACTCTCTTCGGGTCCTGGACGTCCTCCATCTCATCCGCGAGACCGGATCCGCCGACATCCCGACCGTCGCCCGAACCGCGGGGATCACCCCTCGTGGAGCAGCCGAGCTCCTGTCGTGGCTGGCCGACAACAGTCTCGGCCGCCGCCTGGACGCGCACACGTATGGTCCCGGCCCCCTTCTGGTCGAGATCGCGCGCGGCAACTCCATTCTGCAGGGTGTCCTTGACCAGCTGTGTGCCGACACCGGCGCGGCGATCTACCTCAGCACCTACACCGACGGGGAGATCCTCATCCCCCCCAGCGCCTCGGGCCCGCAGGCCCCCCAGGTCACCGTGACCGTCGACTTCAAAGAGACACCGCACGCCAGTGCCGTCGGCAAAAGCCTGCTCTCCCAGCTACCCCCCGCCGAACGAGCCGACTTGCTCTCCCGGCACCGCCCCAAGCCCCTGACTCCCAGAACCATCACCAATGCCGACCGGCTGATCGACACCATCGACCGATACGGCCCGCAGAGCCCCTACTTCGACGTTCTCGAGTACAGCGACGAGGGGGTCTGCGTCACGATCTCGCTACCCCTGGCCGGGCAGGCGTGCTCGGTCGCGCTTTCCCTGCCCCTCGCCGAGCACCACCGGCTCCTGGACTCGGCCGAAGCTCTCAGCAACCGCTCCACCGGCCTGTTCCTCGCCCTGGTGCTCGCCACCAACCCCACCACCCCTGCCCCTGTCGCACGTCCCGTGCCGGAGCGCGCCGAATCGGGACTTGGCCTCACCCGGTCGGGGCTGTGGGCCCCACGCCCCGGCCTGGCGACACCTCCCGCCCTCATCCCCCACCTCGCGGACCATCACCCGCGCCTGCTCTACACCGCTCGCTGAACCGCCTCGGGGCCCGGCACCAGGCCGGGCCGGGCCCCACCACCCCCGAGACAGCCAGAACCCGAACAGGACCACGCACATGCTCAACGAGCCTGCGGACAAGCTCCCCTCGTCCGACAGCCCCGCCCCGCCACCCACCGCCAGCCAGACGATCACCAACTGGCTCGTGCCCACCGCCCTCCTTCTGGAGATCATCGGGCGCGCCATGACCATCTTGGCCGGCTGACCCCGCCAGGTGCAGCACCAGCCGGCCAAGGGCCGGATTGCCGGGTGCCGGGCCGATCTACTTCCGCTGGGTCCCCCATCGGCACCGTGGGCGCCGCAATGGCTATGAACTGAAAGTCACTCTTAGTAGCGACAGTTTCACTTAACGTGCCATAGCGCGTATGGTGTTTCCTCGGCTCGTGAAGCCGCAGGATCCGTACGTTCCGACCCGTGACCGCAACGTACGTGCATGGATCCGAAGGTGCCTTGCATCAACACGACGCAGCTCTATTTCCCGCAGCGTGCTATCAGTCAGGCCACCCGCGGATCACCGGATCTCCGCGAACGGCCCGGACCGAGGACGTTGCAATGACCGCAGATCACGCCCGGAAGAGCGCTGCCCGACAGCAGGCGCATATCTCGGGACAGAATTATCTGCAGGCCGCTTTCAACATTGCCGCAGGCGCGCCCGAACCGGTCCGCGCGGCAGGACAGCAGTTCGTCTTGTCCTCCGACTTCTGCGGGTCCTTCGCCGGGGTGGTGCACGACCGGAAGTGGCTGGTCGACGTGTATCCGGCTCAGGCGGGGCGAGGCCTACCGCGCGGGCTCACCCCGTTCGAGGCCCCGCCCCACTCGTGGGAGCGGTACGTGCAGGGCGAGATCAACCATCAACCCCTCCCTCCGCCCCCTCTTGCGGGAACCGTTCCGCCCCTGCGTGAGTATCAGCAAAATCAGGTCGCAAGGCTGCTGTCCGCGCGGCGTGAGAAAGCTCCCGGCTATCTGTGGGCTCTGCCGACAGGATCCGGGAAGACGCCGATGGCCGTCAGGGCGGTCTGTGCGGCAGCGGGGCAGACACCGCAGAAAATCCTGGTGGTGACGCGCCTGCCCATGGTCCCGGCCTGGCGGGCGGCCATCGACCGCTTCGCCACCAGCCGCCACCGGTGGGTGGTGATCAACCCCGAACGCCTGTGGCGGCTGCTGCGCCACCCTGACGCCGACCTGCACCGGATGCCAACAGACGGAGCGGCGAAGCTCGTCGCCTACGAGGGCGTACCGCGGGTCGACTGGGACACGGTCATCGTCGACGAGTGCCACATGCTCGCCAACTTCGAATCGAGAAGGACCCGCACCCTCCAGCGCCTGCTGGCTCGCAGCGACGGCGGGCACGCGTTCGCCATGTGGGCGTCGGCCACGCCGTTCTCCGAGCCGGAGGTTAGCGCCTACCTGGCCAGGCTGATCGCCCACGCGGCCGGTGTGCAAGCCCCTGCCGAGGGGGCCGACTACCGCCTGTGGCTCAAGGAACTGGGCATGCGGCTGAACAACGACCGGCGGGGGCGCTGGTACCACCGCTTCAACCGCGCGGATGTGAGCCGTCTCAGGGCCCTGCTCTACGAGTCGGGGGTGGGCTCCGCGGCGACGGCGTCGGACCTGGATCTGCCCGAGCAGGAACGCGACGTCGTGCCCATCCAGCTGTCGGAGCCGGACCGGGTGCGCTACGAGCGGGCCTGGGAGGAGTTCCGCCGCTCCGAGGGCCTGGCTGTATTCTCCGACCTCGACCCGGGGTCCTACCGCGTCGAGGCGCTGCGCAAGGTGCAGAAGGCGTCGTTGGTGAAGGCCCCGTACGTGGCGGACATCGTGGTAAAGCAAGTGCGTCAGGGCCGGCAAGTCGTGGTGCCGATGTGGTTCGTGAAGTCGATCGAAGAGGTAGCCGTGTGAATCGCGCGAGGGCTGCGCAAGGCGGGCCTGGAGGAGCGGGTGGTGGCGATCACCGGGCGCCACGTCGAGCTGCGGGAGCGCAAGCGGGTGGCGTTCCAGCGGGGTGAGGCGCTGGTGGTGGTTCTCAACGCGTTGGAGGGCACCGCCTTGCTGAGCGAGGGCCCGTGCCACCTTCCGCGTCTGCTGGGATTTCAGCAACTCAAAGATGGCCAGCAGAGCGCAGATGCCAAGCTTGATTCTTGTTGCCAAGACAGGACCAAATTTGGAGCCGGGCTCCTTGCTGCGGGGCGCCAGTTGCACTATCGGCGTCGAGGCGTGGAGGCCC
This sequence comes from Streptomyces katrae, assembly GCF_000966975.1. GTDB lineage: Bacteria > Actinomycetota > Actinomycetes > Streptomycetales > Streptomycetaceae > Streptomyces > Streptomyces katrae. Next base: position 14,363 of record NZ_JZWV01000479.1, read on the forward strand.
GGTCCACGATGGGCGGGGCATCCTGCCCAAGCTGTGGACTGTGGTCAGTGCGAGTGCACGGGTTGTACCTGCTGTTTCCTCGCGATCTTCCGACCGCCGGCCAGCACGTGGTGTTGTCCTTGAGAGTTCGCCGGTTCTCCTGCAGGGAGACTGCCTGCCCTCGGCGGACCTTTGCCGAGCAGATACCTGGCCTCACCCGCCGATACGAAGGCGAACCCAACGGCTGCGCTCGGCCCTCGCATCCGTCGGCCTTGCCTTGGCCGGCCGTCCTGTCGCCCGGATGGCCCATGCCTTCGGCGCACGGG
>NZ_JZWV01000467.1 GCF_000966975.1 Streptomyces katrae
CCTTCACACGCAGGACGTACGGCTCCCCTGTGCTGATGGCCTGGGCCTGCTCGCGCAGATCCGCGTCCGTGAAGCCGAGCAGAGCGTCGTCTGCGGCGCGGCGCAGCAGCGGGAGGATCTCGGCGACGGGTCGGCCGCGTCGCGCTTGGGCGAGTTCGGCGAAGGCCTGCTGGTAGGGGGCTCCGTACGTGCTCGCGCTGTCGGCCAGCAGGTGGTCAAGGTGCTGTCGCTCGATGCTGATCTCGCCCATGGCCCGCTCCTTCGCTCCTCCGGGGCTCCGTCCGGTCGGGACCCTCGCTATCGACGCTACGAGGCTGGTCTGACATCGAACCCCAGCCCGGCATGGGGCGCGTTCCGGCTGATGAGGTCCTGGAGCTGCCCGCGGACGGATGGCGGCATCAAGCCGTCGGTGGCGAGGAGGTGCCACTGGCAGCCGGGAATGAGCCGGTCGAGCCGATGGAGCTCCCCGAGCTGGTAGAGCAGCACCAAGGCGTCGAGGGCTTGCTGGGCGGGTGACCGGTCGCGGTCCTTCAGCGTGCTGAGCACGGCCAGGCCAGCCATCGCGTAGCGGCCGTTCATCCACTCCAGGGCCGCCTTCGCCCAGCTGCCCGGCAGCGAGTTCCTCCTCGACCCGGACGCACAGGTCCAGGGCCCACTGCCGTACGCCCTCGGCGGTCTTCCAGGCCCGCGCCAGGTCCTGAAGGGGAACCGTGGCGGCCAGGTCGCGCAGATGATCCCGGGCATCCCGCGCGGGGCCAATCGCCAGGTAGCTGTCGTCGGTGAGGACCACGTCGGCGAACTCGGGAACGTCCCTGCGGGTGGTCTCGACGAGGGACGCGATCGGGTTGGCCGCGGCAGTGGGGTTCATCGCGCGCAGCAGGTCACTGATGTCCTCCAGGGACATCGTCCCGGTGCTGCCGGACGGCACCTACGCGGCGGAGCGCGTATCGATGTACCCGCAGCGCGGCGCCCTGTGACTCGGCCTGACGCCGAAGGGCGCCAGCCCATAGAGGGAGGCGCCCTTCGGATAGTCGGCCAGGGAGTGGTCAGAGCCCGACCGACGACTAACGAAGCCTTGCGGGTGGTCGAGGAGTCAGGGGCGGCCGACGGAGGTGTATCGGAATCCCATCTCGCGCAGGCGCGCGGGGTCGAGAAGGTTGCGGCCGTCGAACATCACCGGTGTACGCATAACGCGGTGGGCTTCGGTCCAGTCGATTTCGGCGAGCTCGGGCCATTCGGTCACGAGGACCGCCGCATCCGCGCCGCCGAGGGCTTGCATCGGTGTCGGGTAGCGGGTGGCGGAGTCCCAGGGTTCCCCGGCCGCCGGCCGGGCGAGCGGGTCCCAGGAGCGGACCTGTGCCCCTTCGGCGAGCAGGCGGCTGGCCAGGACAGTGGAGGGGGCCTCGCGCATGTCGTCGGTGCCGGGCTTGAAGGCCATGCCCAGGAGGGCGATGCGCTTGCCGGCGAGGTCGCCGAGCTCGTCCTTGAGGTGCTGGACCGCGCGCCGCTTCTGGATGTTGTTGACGTTGATGACGGCGGTCAGGAGCTGGGGGTGGAAGCCGGTGTTGGAGGCCATCTGGCGCAGGGCTTCGCTGTCCTTGGGGAAACAGGAGCCGCCCCAGCCAATGCCGGGGCGCAGGAAGTGGGCGCCGAGGCGGTGGTCCATGCCTACGGCTTGGAGGACTTCGGTGACGTTGGCGCCGGTGTTCTCGCAGAGGGTGGCGATCTCGTTGGCGAAGCTGATCTTCGTGGCGAGGAGCGCGTTGGCGGCGAGTTTGACCATCTCCGCGGACTTCACGTCCATGGTGGCCACGGGGGCGTTGATGCCGGTGTGCAGGGCGGTGACGAGGGCGCCGGCGGTGTCGTTGTCCTGGCCGATGACGATGCGGTCGGGGGCCATGAAGTCCTGGATGGCGCGGCCTTCGGCGGTGAACTCGGGGTTGGAGACGTAGCCGACGTGGGACAGGCCGATCTCGTCGAGGAGGGCGCGGGCGCGGGCGCCGGTGCCGACGGGGACGGTGGACTTCATGACGACGGCCTTCAGGTCGCCGGCGTCGGCCAGGGAGCGGACGACGGCCCAAACTCGGGAGAGGTCGGCGTCGCCGGAGGCGGAGGGCGGGGTGTCCACGCACACGTAGGCGATCTCGGCGCCGTTGACGGCCTCGGTGAGATCCTCGGTGAAGGTCAGGCGTTCCTTGTTGCGGGCGATCATGTCGCCGAGTCCGGGTTCGTGGATGGGGACGTCGCCGGCGCGGAGGATGCGGACGCGTTCGGGGTTGATGTCGCGGACGGTGACGTGGTGGCCGAGCTCGGCGAGGCACGCTCCGGTCACCAGCCCGATGTATCCGGCGCCGAACACCGCGATGCGTCGCTCTGCCATGTTCTGTCCATCCTTCTCGTGCCGGTTCAGAGGGGTTGTTCCGTTCTGTCCGGATGGCGCCCGGATCTCGGGCGCCACCCTACTCGGCTCTGCTTTCGGTGCCGGAATCGTGCTGCGTCCCTATGGCGAGGCTGCGCCCCGCGTTGCGGGGGCCAGGTCAGTTCCGGTCGGTGACGACCCGATCGTAGATGTCGAGGTAGCGGGGGGTGAGGCTGCGCCAGGAGTAGTGGTCGCGGGCGAACCGGCTGGCGGCCTGGCCTCGGCGGGCCAGCTCGGCCGGGTTGGCGAGGGCGTGCTCGATGGTGGCGGTGAGGTCGACGAGGCTGCCGGGGGCGGGGAGCCAGCCGGTCGCGTGGGGGCCGCTGGTGGTGACGAGGCCGAGGGGGCCGCCGCTGGCGGAGGCGATCACGGGGGTGCCGGAGGCCATCGCCTCCAGGTAGACGAGCCCGAAGGGCTCGTCCACCGAGGGCGCGGTGAGGAGGTCGCAGCAGTGCAGGCCGTCGATGAGGTCGCGGTGGGGGCGCCAGCCGGCGAAGAAGACGTCGTCGGTGATGCCGAGGTCGCAGGCCAGGGAGTGGGGGTGGGTACCCTCCCATTCGCCGGGGTTGCCGCCCAGGACCAGCAGCGCGGGGCGGAGAGGGGTGCGCTCGCGCAGGGCGGCGATGGCCTCCAGGAGGAGGTTGAGGTGCTTGAAGGCGAGGAAGCGGCCCATCCACAGCAGCAGCGGCCGGCGGCGCCCCTGGCCGTCATGAAGCAGGCGGCGCACGTCGGCGGTGGTGTAGCGGATGGTGCCGGGTGCCTGGCCGGGGAGCCAGCCCTGTGGGTCGTCGACGAGCCACCGGTGGAGGATCTTGTAGCGGTCGGTGTCGTCGAAGGCGGCGGGCGGGGTGAACAGGTCGGTGTCGACTCCGTTGGGCACGAGGTCGATCCGGCTGTCGGGGATATGGACCAGTGATTGGGCGAGGGCGCGGTCCTGTTCGGAGATGACCACGATCCGGTCGCTGGTGGCCGCGTAGGCCCGGAGGCGGTCCACCCAGTGCCGGGCGTGGGTCCACATGTGCCAGCGGTCGGTGAGCAGGGTCTCGGCCTCGTCGAAGCCGGGGGCGTTCGCGGTCTGGGTGATGCGCCGCAGGGTGGCTCGGGGTTCGGTGCGGTACTGCTCGCCGAGGGCGGCGATGGACAGGCCCAGGGCGTCGGCGAGCTGGAGTCGGCGCAGGGCGTTGTTGAGGAATTTGAGTTCGGTGCCGTGCAGGGTGGTCACCACCGGGCGGTGGCCGTCTTGGGTGATTCCGTGCAGGGGGGTGAGGTGGTGGAGGTGGAGCAGGCCGGACTGGCCTGCGTGGTGGGTGGTGAGGTGGTGTCGCCAGTAGGCCTCGATGGCGTCGGCGGTGGCCGGTGCGACGGCGGCGAAGACCCGGTCGGGGGCCCCGGGGCGGTCCTCGTAGCTGGGGTGCATGGGCACAGGCTGGAGGAGGGCGTCCGCGCCGAGGGTGTGGGCGGTGGCGGCCGGGTTGTAGTCGGCGACGGTCAGGGGCAGGCCGTCGTAGAACGTGGGGGCGTGGGAGTAGGCGCCAGGGTGTCCGAGTGAGCCGGCGAAGATGCGGGCCGGGCGGCCGGCGGCGAGCGTCTGCTGAGTGAGGTTCTTGACGACAAGGGAGGAGCCGCCGCGGGGGAAGAAGAGGATGCCGTGGTCCACGGCCGGGAGGGCGTGCATGCCGATGTCCTTCGGGTGCGCGTGTGGAGGTCAGTGGGGGATGTCGATGAGGAGTGACGGCGTGGTTGTGCGGTGCTCGGTGTCGGCTTCGTGGCGGGCGGCGATCAGCCGGTACATGGCCGCGTAGATCCGATGGGTGAAGGTCTGGCCCACGAGGTAGGTCATGCGGCGGGCGACGAGCTCGTCCGGCGGGCAGCCGGCGGCGGCGCGCAGGAACTCGGCGGTCATGGCCTGGGGGGTGACGGTGCTGGCGCTGTGCGCGTTCTCGTAGACCGTGTCCGCGTAGCGTCCGCCGGAGGCGTCGATGAGGGGGTTGCGGCGGTGTTCGAGCCGGATCCGGTAGCGGTCGCCGACCACGTCGTTCTTGCTGACGCGCACGTGCTGGAGCGGGCCCTGGTGAAGGTCGATGACGAACTGGGACATCCGGCCCTTCTCCCTGAACGGCAGGTGTCCGGCGCGGTCGGCCTCCTGAAGGCCGACTTGGCGGTGGGAGTAGCTGTTGGAGGTGAAGGTGTAGGTGAGGTAGCCCTGGGCCCGGGCGGCGTCGTCGAGGAGTTCGAGGGTGAAAGCGAAGTCCATCTCCGCCAGGGCGGTCCGTCGGTCCAGGCCGACTGCCGCGGCGGGCTCTGGTGACAGGGGGCGCAGGAGGGCTTCGAGGGGACGGTTCTGGCCCGTGTTGAGGTAGTCGCCGACGCGGCGCACGTAGTGGTTGGTGATCCGCACTGCGGTGACGGGGCCTTGGGCCAGGCGCAGGTACCAGGCCATGAGGTCGATGTAGTGGTAGCTGGAGAAGGCCAGCGCGCCGACGCCGTGGGTGTAGCCGTGGGCGTTGCCGAGGCCGTACTCCTCGGGAAGGCGGAAGTGTCCGCCGGTCACGGTGAAGTTGGCCATCGTCAGGGCCTGGCCGTGCTTTTCGTAGACCTCGGTGATCAGGTGGGAGGAGTCGACGAAGGCGTCGTTGGCGCGGCGGCGCATGGGCATGGCGAAGAGGTGGCCGGGATGGTCGAGGTGGGCCTTGAGCAGGATGTTGAAGTGGGTGTCGATGGTGGCGGCGGCGTGGGGGTCCCAGGCCGCGTCCGCGGCGGCGAGGATCGGCTTGTCGCACAGGACGTGGATGCCGCGGCGGGTAGCCCAGTACAGGTAGGGGTAGTGGGCGACGGGGTCGCAGGCAACGATCACCACGTCGAACGGCTGGCCGGCGTGGGCGGCGTCCAGGCGGCGTTCGAGGTCTTCGGGTGACTGCCCGGGGCGGATCCACTGGGGGCGGTCGTAGCGCAGGAGGTCCAGCAGGTCGGGCATGTGGCGCAGGAGGTTCTCGTCGTAGGGGTCGCGCGGGTCGCAGATGGCACTGACCCTGACGGGGAATCCTTGGCGTTGCAGGGTGAGGATGGCCGGGACGTGGTTCTCGGTGGCGGCCCAGTGGCCGCAGCCGCCGACCAGCAGGACGTTGATCGGGCGGGGCGTGGCGGGCATGACGAAGTCGACCCTTCCGGTCAGGGGTTGGTGGTGGGCGCTCCCGGGGCACGTGTCGTGCCCCGGGACCGCAGCGCGGCCGGTCGGTTCAGAGGCCGAGGAGGGCCGTGACGTGCCGGGTGAGGTGGCCAGTGCCGCCGGTGGTGAGGGCCTCGTCGCGGATGGACTGGCGGGCGGTGTCGTCGAGGCGGGTGAGGGCCTCGTGGACGGCGGGGATCGCGGGGAGGGTCACGGTCAGGCTGCTGGCGCCCAGCGATGCCAGGACGGCGGCGCCCACGGGGCTGGCCGCCAGGCCGCCGCAGGCGGAAACGGGCACGCCGGCGGGGCCGGCGGTGTCGGCGATGTGGGCGATGGTGCGGTTCACCGCTACGTGCAGGGGGTCGATGTCACGGGCGAGGGCCGGGTTGGTGCGCGAGGCGGCCAGAAGGTACTGGGTCAAGTCGTTGGTGCCGACGCTGAGGAAGTCGACGTGCTTGACGAAGCGGTCGATGGCCAGGGCGCAGGCCGGCACTTCCACCATCACGCCGAGAGGCACCTTCGGCGCCATGAGTCGTCGGCGTACGTCCTCGGCGAGCGCTGCGGCCTGGGTGAACTCCGCGAGGTGGGTGACCATCGGGAACATGATCCGCAGCCGTGCCCCGTCTGCTGCCGCGCGGTAGAGGGCGCGCAGTTGGGGGATCGGGAGTTCGTCCGGGCGGCGCAGGGCCAGCCGGAGGCCGCGCACACCGAGGAAGGAGTTGTCCTCGTGCGGCAGGTCGAGTGCGGGGACCGGTTTGTCGCCGCCGATGTCGAGGGTGCGTACGGTGATCTCCGCCCCGTGTACCGCGCGGGCCAGGTCGAGGTAGGCCTGGTGGTGGGCGTTCTCGTCGGTGATCTCGTGTTCTCGGCCCAGGAAGAGCAGTTCGGTGGCCAGCAGACCGATTCCGGCGGCAGCGGTGCGTGTGAGTTCGCCGGCCTGCTCCGGCTTGACGAACGTGGCGGCGAGGCTGACCCCGCCCGGGGCCGGGCCGGCGGCCAGGGCGGCTTCGCGCTGTGCCTGGGCCTGTGCGGCCTGCTCGTCCTCACGGGCGATCGCCTGGTGGAGGTCGGGGCCGTTAAGGCCGGCGTGCAGTAGACCGCCGGTGCCGTCGAGGGCGCACACGGTACCCGGCGCCAGGTCTAGTACGGCGGGGCCGGCCGCGACGACGGCTGGAATGCCCAGGCCGTGCGCCACCTGCACCGTGTGGGAGGTGGGGCCCCCGCTCGCGGTGCAGAACCCGGCGACGAGGCCGAGGTCCAGGGCCGCGGTGTCGGCCAGGGTCAGGTCGTCGGCGACCAGGATGTACCTGCCCTGGAGGGCGGGCGGGTCGTCGAGGCCGCGTACGGGGGCGACGACCCAGCCGCAGGTTCCGGACACGCCCCGGTGCGTCGCGGCATGGTCGAACAGCCGGTCCATGCTCATGCCTCCTGAGCGGTGTGGTGGCGGAACGCCCCAAGCGTCTGGTGGTCCAGGCAGCGGCGTGCGTCGATGACGGTCCGGGTGGTGCTGTCGGCGAACGACGCGGGGTCCAGGGCGGTGTAGCGCGGCCAGTCGGTGGCCACGATCAGCACCCCGGCCCCGACCAGGGCCTCGGCGGGGGCGTCGACCACGGTGAGTTCGGGGTGGTGGCGCCGTACCAGGTCGTTGACGCTGGGGTCGTGGACGCGGACTTCCGCGCCCGCGCGGTGCATCCGCAGGGCGATGTCCAGGGCGGGCGAGTCGCTGATGTCGCCGACGTTGGGCTTGTAGGAGGCCCCCCACAGGGCCACGACCGACCCTTCCAGGCCGCCGGGCAGGACGGATTCGGCGTGCGTGACGGCGAGGTCGCGGCGTGCGGTGTTGGTGTAGTCGACGTGGGAGAAGAAGGTGGCGGCGCCGCTTTGGCCCAGGGCCTGGGCGCGGTCGGCGAGGGCGCGGATGTCCTTGCTGAGGCAGGAGCCGCCCCAGCCGAGGCCGGCTGTCAGACCGAACGGGCCGATCCTCGGGTCGAGTCCCATGGCGGTGGCGACGGTCTTGGAGTCCGCGCCGGCCGCCTGGCAGACGTCGTCGACGAGGTTGGCGAACGAGATCTTCGTGGACAGGAAGGCGTTGGCGGCCGCCTTGGTCAGGTCGGCGGTGACGAAGTCGGTGGACAGCAGCACCACC
>NZ_JZWV01000468.1 GCF_000966975.1 Streptomyces katrae
AGCCAGCCGGCCCACACCCGGCGGGCGGTGCTCTCGACCACGGCCCGGTCGGCGTCCGACGCGCCCAGGACGAGGCGCGCGGGGTGAAGGGTGGTCTCCATGGACAGTGCCTCGCGCAGGAAGTCCGGGCTCCAGCCCACCCTCAGCTGCACACCGTTCGGGGCCTGGTCGGCTGCCAGGGCCGCCAGCCGCACGCTCTCCCCTACGGGAAGGCTCGACTTGCCGATCAGCACCGCGGGCCGCGTCAGGCGGCAGGCGAGCGCGCCGATGGCGTCCTCGACCGCGCTCAGGTCCATCGTCATCGCCCCCTCGCGCTGCGGGGTCGGCACCGCGAGGAAGAACACGTCGCCGTGGGCGGCGGCCTCGTCGTAGGAGTCGGTGAACCGCAGCCGGCCCGCGGCGGTATGCTTGGCGATGTAGTCCGTGATGCCGGGCTCGTCGAACGGGCAGCGCCCGTCCTGCAGCGCCTCCAGCGTCTCCGGGTTGATGTCGAGGCCGAGTACCTCGTGCCCCAGCTCGGCCAGGGCGGTCAGGTAGGGGACTCCCAAGCGGCCCATACCGATGACGGTGACCTTCAAATTCTTCTCCCAGGTGGGCCCGCGACAGCGCGCGGGGATGATGGTTGCTGCGGCGCCTGGTGGAGGACTCCGCGTGGTTGGGTTCTCAGGCGGCGTCGGCAGGGCGGCGGCCGATGATCACCGCGGCCTGGAGCACGGCCTCAAAGCGCCCGTCCGGACGCGCGGCCGTCAGCGTGCGGCGCAGGTCCTCTTCGAAGCCGGCCTGCCGGTCCCCGAGGGTCGCCGCCGAGGAGTAGGCGTAGGTGCGCTGGAGTCCGACCAGTTCGTTGAGGGTGTAGGTCTGGCGGTAGTCCGTGCGCAGGACGGACACCTGGCTGAACGCGGAGCGGCGCAGGATCTCTTCGTGGCCGCCGTCCGGTTCTACGTACGTGGTGGCCGGGCCGGCGAGGTTCACCGACCCGAGCCAGCGCAGGCGCAGCTGCTCCAGCAGCGCGTGCCACCACTCGCGCTGGGTGCCGGGCGCGCGGTAGCCGATCACGGCGACGAACCCGCCGGGCCGGACGGCCTGGTCGAGGGATGACAGGACCTGCCGGCGGTCCATCCAGTGGAATGCGTCCGCGATCGTCACCCCGTGGAAGGGTCCTGATTCCTTCGCCAGGATCGCCGCATCGGTGGCATCGGCCCGCTTCCAGGTAACTGACTTGATGTTGCGGGCCTGGGCCCAGTCGCGGCCGGCCGCCAGCATCTCCTCGGACACGTCGACCGCGGTGACCGCGGCTCCGCGCTCGGCCAGGTCGAGGGTCAGGGTGCCCGGCCCGCATCCCAGGTCCAGGATGCGAGGCCGGGTCGTCGCCCGGCCCCACTGCGTCGCGAGGTAGTCGACGACGGCCGGCGGGTGCGGACGGCGGTAGACCACGTACGGCGCACCGCACGAGTCGAAAATGCCGCCGGCGTTCGTGTAGCGGGTGGCGGTGCTTTGGACGACTTGGGTCACAACAACCTCCGGAGCTGGCTGGTCTGGGTACCGGGCGGTGCCGGTCTCCTCCTGCTGTGTCGCGTGGGGCCGCACGCCCCGGGCGGGCCGCCAGCCGGACCGGTCGCCCACCCGTGGAGCACGGACTCGTCAGCGGTGATCCAGCGCGTCTTCAGGGATCTGGCCGGCGGCGAAGAGGCAGGGGCCTGCGGCGAGGGCAATGGCCCCCCAGGTGTCCGCGATGCGCCGGACGTCGGGGTGCGTGCCCGGGTCCGCGATCGTGCGCGGACGGCCTTGCAGGGCCAGGACGCTGACGGTGGCGAGCCTGCGGCGGAGCACGGCGGTCACGATGTAGCGGTGTGTGCCCAGGACGTTCATGGCGTGGCTGGTCAGGTGCCCGGTCAGGGCGGCGAGGGCCTGGGCGTACGGCGGCTCTACGCCCCATAGTCCGTAGGCGATCCCGGCGTTGAACCCGGCCCGCTCGGGGGTCTTGTCGTCGTAGGCGGGAAAGGGCCACGAGGCGCGTTGCCCTGCGTCTTGGCGGCGGGCAGCGGCCCGCTCGGCCAGGGAGAGGCCCTGCGGGGGGACGTGGAAGAGCCGGTGGCCATCCACCAGCGCGGCGGGGACGGTCGTGTGGTGCCTCATGAGTTCTCCGTCGTCCGGTTCAGGGCCGCACGCAGGGCGTCCGGGTCGGCGAGTTGCGTCATCAGGCCGGGTGCCTGCACCCAGGTGCCGGCAGGGACCTGGCGCCCGCCCGGCTTGGAGGCGACCAACCAGAAGCCCGCGCCGATCGGGGTCGTGTCCGGCTCGCTCCAGGTCTCGGCTGTGCCTGCCGGAACCAGGACGTAGGCGCGGTCGACGGTGAGGTCGGTCAAAAGGGGGACCTGGGCCAGGCCTTCGCCGAGTACTTCGGCGACGGCCTGCATGCGGCGGGAGGACATGGCCACCGCGTCCCAGGCGCGGCCGGCGGGCAGCAGGGCGAGGGCCAGGTTGCTGTCCCACTCGTCCCACACCTGGGCAGGCTGCTCGTGGGCCTGGGCGACCCAGTGAGCTCCGGCGTTCGCCGGTTCGATCTGCCTCACCGCGCACCCCAGCTCGGGCACGTGCGGCACACCTTCACGACCCATCCGAGACGGCCCTGGCCTTCGGATGCGGTGTAGGCGTAGCCGCCGGGGCGCAGGTTCTCGGCCGCCCCGCAACGGGCGCAGCGTTGCCCGCGCAGGCGGGCCGTCTGATCAGGCGTGATCGACAGGGGGTCCAGAACGGCCGTGCGGATGTCGGCCTGAATGTGGGACTGCATGCGGTGCCTCCGCGAATCGGAGCCCGATGATCAACTGTGTGCCACCGGACCATTACATCCCGTAGTGCAATCCCGCTTAGAATCCTCTATGCAATCCCATGGAGCAAGCCCCTCGCGGAATTTCACTCGTACTGGGGCTACGGAAGAGGGGCGAAGGGGCATGGCTACAGCCGGTGTCGGCGATAGGGCAGACTTGCAGCCAGCAAACCCACGACGTCGGAAGCGGGGAGGACAACGGATGAGCGAGCCCGGCGGCCCGACAGTACGAAAGCGTCGGCTGGGCGGTGAGCTGCGCCGACTCCGCGAACGCGCCAAGCTCGACCAGGCCGCGGCCGCCGCCCACCTGGAGTGCTCCACCTCGAAGATCAGCCGTATGGAAACCGGGCAGGGCATCGCCCCCAAGGCGCTGGAAGTCACGCGCCTGCTCGACCTCTACGGCGTCACCGATGAGGCAGAGCGTGCCAAGATCATGGACATCCGCCGCTCCGCCAGCGAGAAGGGCTGGTGGGAGCAGGCCGAGTACGAGGAAGTCCTCGCCTCCGGCCACGGCGTCTACGTAGGCCTCGAATACGACGCCCGGGCCCTACAGGTGTGGGAGCTCGGGTACGTCCCCGGACTCCTGCAGACCCGCGACTACGCGCGGGCCGTACACGCCGCCTTGCCGCCGGAAAGCGTGGACCGGCTCGTGGACGTCCGCATGCAACGGCAGCGCCGGCTCACCGACGCCCACCCCCTGGAACTGTGGGCCGTCATCGACGAGTCCGTACTCGGCCGCCAGGTCGGCGGCCCCGAGGTCATGCGCGACCAGATCCGCTCGCTCGCCGCAGCCGCCCGCCAGCCCAACATCACCCTGCAGGTGTATCCCGCGCGCAAGGACGTCCACCCCGGCCTCCGCGGCGCCTTCAGCCTGCTGGAGTTCGGCCCCTCAGACCCCCGGATCGGCTACGTTGACAGCCCCTCCGGCAACACCTTCCTGGAGAAGGACCGGCAAATCCGCTCGCTCGTCTACACGATGGACCGCCTGCGGGCGGGCGCGCTCGACCCCGAAGAGACAGCGGCGCTCTTGGACGGGCTGCTACCCGCCGCAGAGGAGAACACATGAACCGCCCCACCCTCGACCCTGCCCGGCTCACCTGGCGCAAGGCCTCAGCCAGCAGCGACCAGGGCGCCTGCGTAGAGGTCGCGCACGACGTCGACTGGGTGGCGGTCCGCGACTCCAAGGACACCGGCCGCCGCGGCCTCACCGTTGCCGCCTCGGCATTCGCCGCCTTCCTTGAGGCCGCGAAGACCGGAACGCTCTCGAACACCCCCTGAACAACAGGAAAGCATCAGGTCCCCTCCCAACGGGGTCCAGTACGGAGCCATCACCACTCCGCGCTGGACCCCTTTGCATGCCACCCAGGCCGACCACCGCGGGCGTCATGCGGTCGAGACGGCCTCGGACTTTCTTGGCCCGGCTCTACGGTGCCGGGGTGAACTCCACGCGGGTGCCTCCACAGCCAGCGGCGATGTCCAGGAGCCGGCGCCTCGTCGACCCAGCGCATCTTGGTCGCGGTCCACTCGGAGCCGTAGCGGCACAGTGCTTCCGCCGACGGCGGCACCCACTGGGCCGGGTCCTGGTCGGCCTTCGACCGGTTCGAGCGGGCTGAGACAGCCACCAGCGACGCTTCCTGGTCCAGGTCATTGGCATAGGCCTCTCGGCGTGCCGCCGTCCACGCCGAGGCTCCGGAGTCCCACGCCTCCGCGCGCGGCACCAAGTGGTCGTTGTCGAACGTCCGCGCGTCGTTGGTGAGGACGCCGTCGTAGTAGCTCCGCCACGCGCCGCCGGTCAGGATGCAGCCGGGGCCGACCTCGCGTGCTTCCACCGCCTCGGCGATCAGAACCTCCATGCGGGTGTTGCAGCCGTCCGTGGGGTTGGCGCAGGCGTTCGAGTGGCGGAAGCTGGTGCGGTCCTCGGCGGCGAGCGGGAGCGCGGATACCGCGACACCGATCGGCAGGATCTGCGGCACGGCGGCTGGCTGTTCGGCCCCGTGCGCGGTGGCGGCGCGGGCTCTCGCGGACTGGGACCGTCTCGGTCAAGGCCCGCTGACGTGCCAGGAGATGGCCGGCTGCTTCGGCCTGGAACCCGCGCCCGCGAAGGTCGAGGCGTTGCGGTCGAAGGCGAAGCGGCTGGTGGCCCGGGGTTGGCTGGCCGAGTCGGCGCCGGGACAGTTCACGCTCACGAAGGACGTGGCCGGGCCAGGCGGCGGGTCATGAGCCTGGTCGCCGACCAGTAGACCACCGCCTCCGCGCTGCCCGTGGAC
>NZ_JZWV01000469.1 GCF_000966975.1 Streptomyces katrae
GCCCGTGGACCGCTCGAAGTCGCGCACCAAGCGGCGGCTTCGCGTCAGGTGGGCGAAGAAGCGCTCCACGATCCACCGCTTGGGCAGCACGACGAAGCCTCGCATGTCATCGCTGCGCCTTCACGATGGCGAGGACCAGGGCGAGGACGGTGAAGCCGTACTCGATGAGGCTGCCCGTGCAGGCGCCGCCGGCTCAGACCAAGGCAAGCAGGTGGTGCGCGGCGGCGACCTGGGCGAGCAAAACCTGCCCGGCGGCGCGGTCGCCGACGTCCGCTGCGGTGACCGTCACCGGGAGCAGTAGGCCAGCGTGTCAACCACGACGTAACGTTTGCGGCCGTCGATCAGCTTGCCGCCGTCGAAGACGCGGCTGTCGGATCGGACGACGGCGTCCGCCTTGATGGGCTGGAAGTCCATCACTGGCGTGCGCGCTGTCGCCGCTGAGCCAGAGGGGGTCGACGAACTTGCAGCCCGGTCGGCCGAGCCAGCGCCGGAATGGCGGCCGCCACACCCTCAGCGTCCACCGCAACTCACTCGCGCCCGCGGAGATCCAACTGTGGTCGACGCCTGCGACGTAACCGCCCGCCGATGCCAGCGTCAGCCAAACGCCACAGCCTGGCCCTGGTCGAGGAACCCTTCACGCAGTCCCGCTCTCGGCCCTCCAGGAACAGCTGATCTGCGACGCGATCGGATGCGACCCCGGCTTGGCACCGCCGACGCCACTCAACCTGACCGCCCACGGGCGGCCAGCAGGAGACTGGCTAGCAGTGGTCACTGCTCACGGCCCTCCCGCAGCGGGTTGAAACAACACCGCTCGCTTCCGGTCCCGCCTATCCGTCAGGCGCCCAACAGAAGCCCATCACCTCCTCCCCTACACAAATAAAGTCTGGCCGGTCACCACCACCGAAAACGGCGCCTGACCAGTGCAAATGCAAGGTGCGGAATCAGGTCGGTATCCCGGGCAGTTTCCCCCCCTTGTGTCCCCCTCAGTGTCCCCCTCCCAACTCCCCCACAGCTTCCCCCTCAGCCACGCAAGGCCTGCAGGAGTTGGCAACGTGGACAGGGCAGCAGCATCGCGGGCGCCGATCACCGGGTGTCGATGGCGATCATCTGCCGGAGCCAGATGGTGGGGGCTGCGGCAGTTGTGGTGCCGAGGTAGACCTAACGGCGCTTTGGGTCGCAGCAGCGACGGACGGGACTTTCCCTTGGCCGGGCGTTGGGCCCCGCGGTACGGGTACGGGGCCCGCCGCGGCGTGCACCTACCGCGACGACGTTCATATTTCTATTCTGTTCCTGCCCGAACTTCGGGCAGGAACATCGAGGGGCATGCGGAGCCTGTCCGAATGGGGGAGCGATGGCATGGGGTGCTTACCCAGGAAAGGTGATCGGGGGGCGATATCGGCTGTCCCGCCCGCTGGGAGCGGGCGGTTTCGGTGAGGTCTGGGAGGCCCACGACCCGGTTCTGGGCGTGGACGTGGCGATGAAGATGGTGCGCCTCGGCTCGGTCCCTGACGAGGCTCGCGCGGAACTCCTGACCCGGGCGGCCCGGGAGTCTCGCAATGCGGCGCGCTTACGGGACCACCCGCACATCATCACCGTCCACGACGTGGTCGAGGTCGACGGCGCTCCATGGATCGTCATGCAGTTGGTGGAAGGCGGGTCGCTCGCGGACGAGCTGAGGACGAACGGCCCGCTGACGCTGCGGCGAACATTCGACGTCGCCGAGGCGCTCCTGAGTGCGCTGGGTGCGGCCCACGACGCGGGGATCATGCACCGGGACGTCAAGCCGGCCAATGTGATGCTTGGTGAGAACGGTGACGTCCTGCTCACGGACTTCGGCATCGCCGTAGCTCACACCGACTCCCGGCTCACCCGTACCACCATGGTCATCGGGTCGCCCGCCTATATGGCGCCCGAGCGCTGGCAGGGTGCACCAAATGACAGCAGGTCCGACCTCTTCTCCCTGGGCGTGACGCTGTACGAGGCGGTGGAAGGCGTTCCCCCGTTCCCCTCGGACAACCTCACCGCCGCTCTGACGGAGACGCCCCGCGCCCCGCAACGCGCCGGTCCGCTGACGCCACTGCTCATCGGCCTGCTGGCAAGGGACCCGGCCGATCGCCCCGCTGTCCCCCAGGCGCTGGCCATGCTCGGCCGCGCAAGAAGGGCCGGCACGCGCCCCGCAGGGGGCAGACTGTCGGGGACACCGACTCCCCCGCGGGCGCCTGACGGACCGCGACAGGGAGCCCCTGATCCTGCTGTCTGCCGGCTCGCGGCCGAGCACGAAGTGGACGTGAACTCCATCAAGGGCACGGGCACCGACGGCGGTGTCCTCGTGCAGGACGTCATCGCCGCCGTCAAGGCGCGACACGGCGTCTACGCGACCCGCGCAGCCAGGGAGTTCGCCGCCCAGCAGGGCATCGACCTGGCCGGAGTCGCCGGCAGCGGCAAGCATGGCCTCATCTGCATCCAGGACGTCAAGCGTCCCTCCACCGGGCAGACGGGTGCCGCAGGCGTGGCGGTCACCGTCGCGTGCGTGGTGCTCCTCCTCTTCCTCCTGGCGAAGCTCAGCGGCTGAGGCCGGGTCGGGGTAGGCCGGCGAGGCGGCTGTGCTGACCCACATGAGGCAGCTGGCCCCGCGCGACCCCGACCTGCGACCTGCCCGTGGAACTCGCGTCGGCTAGGCCGCGCGCGACAGCGGCCTGCGCCGGGGTGGCCGCGTGGCGCGCCGACGCGGCTCGGCCGGGAGAGCCCGGCGCCTTCCGCTCCTGAGCCGGAACTACGACTCGGTCGGTGCGCTGTGCGACTGCCTCTCAGAAGGCCGGCTCGTCCGGGTAGGCCGAGGTGTGGGGCGGGGTCGGCTTGTGCGGCTCGTCCTCGGCCGCGGAGTCGGCGAACGCTGGGGGGACGGCACAGGTTGAGCACTCGTCGTGGTCGGGCAGGGCTCCGCAGGTGCACATGTGTCCTGCACTTCGGGGTGCTATCAGCCGGGGTGGGGCGCAGTGGCCGCGTCGGTACGGACACGGTATCCGCCGTCCGGCAGGCCCGACGCGCTGCGGGATGAAGAAGGTCCCGTGGTCGGCCGCACGGTTACCCGCTTCAGCCGCAGGCGCGCCGGATCGGCTCCCGGTGGTGGGAGCGGTGAGGTGGTTGGTGAGGTCGCCGGGACTGGGTTCGTCACCGGTGAAGTCCTGTCGGCAGGGCTCTGACCTTCACTGGGGAGGTTTCACTGGGTGGCGCGAGCTCACTGGTGACTCACTGGCAGCACTGTTTCCTTCCCGTGATGCCGGGGGGTTGGCAGTGGTGACCCGGTCGGTGAGAAGACCGCCGTTTCGTGGGGTGCAAGAACGAGCACCTCCACGGAAGGCATTTTCATGAGCCCTGTTCCCCGGCCGTCGCGCCGCCTCCGGCGAGCGCCTCAGGCCGCAACTGCGCAGCCGTTGCGCCGTTCCCGCCTGGAGACCTTTCCGGTCAGCGGGACCGTCTCGACGAACGGTCCGCGTCTTGCCCGGATCGGGGCCTGGGCGGCGCTGGCCGCTGGGCCGCTGGCCCTGGCCGTCGCCCTCGTGATGCCGCGAGGCCCTGTTGCTCAGGCCGCGCCGGTTCCGCAGGCCGACAGCGCCTCCAGGCTGCCGGCCGACCCGGCCGGTACGGCCGCGCTGTTCGTGGAGCTGTGGCTGCGCTCCGATGCGGCAGAGCCCGGCAGCCCCGTGGCTGCGGCACTGCGGTCGTTGGCGCCCTCCGTGCAGCTCCCCAAGCGCGTTCGCGGCGAGGCGGCGCCTGGTGCGCTGCGGGTGGTGCCCGTGCGGACCGCGTCCTCTCCCGGTGGTTGGACGGTGGTTGTCGCCGCCCTCACCAACGCCGTCCCCGTTGACCCGGCGGCTTCGAGGCCGGCGCCGGAGCCGGCGAGCACCGGGCCGGTTGTGCGGTACTTCGCGGTGTCCGGTACCGGGGGCCGGGACGGCGGGGCGCTGGGTGTCTCGGCTTCGCCTGCGGAGGTGTCTGCTCCCGAGACCGCGCAGGAGACCGCGGCCGGGCCGTTCTCTCACTCCGTCCCTTCTGGGGCAGCACTGTCGGCGTCGCTGGGTGAGTTCCTGCGGACCTACCTGGCGGGCGGGCAGGGCGCGGGGTTGGAGCGCTACCTCTCGCCCGGGGTGCGTCTGTCGGCTCCGGCGGCTGCCGGCTATGTGCGGGTGGACGTCGAGGACGTCGTCGCCGACACCGAGCAGGCGGGCGGGAAGGAGGTTCCGGCTGACGGGGCCCGGGCGCGGGTTCGGGTGCGGGTCGCCGGTGAGGACCGGGCCGGGACGCGGTGGCCGCTGGTCTATCAGCTGGAGGTGACCACGCGGGCCGGGCGGTGGGAGGTCAGCAGCCTGGAGGGCGGGGCCGCCGGTGCGGCGGCACCGGCCGTTGCCCCGTCCGGTTCGGTGGCCGCGCCGGTCGCGGGGGGTGCGCGATGAAGCAGCAGTTCATCCTCGCGGGCAAGCTCGACGAGCTGGGTGACTCCCTGCTCGGAACGCTGGGCGGGTGGAGCGACAAGGGCCTGAAGGTCGCGCTGACGGTGGTGGTCGTCGTGACCGTGGCCCGCCGCGTCTCGCTGAAGGCCGGCATCGGCGCGCTGATCGCGATGGTGCTCGCACTGGGCCTGTACGAAGCGCGGGAGTCGCTGTCCGGCGCGGTGAAGGACGAGATCAACCACCCGGCCAAGGGCGCAGGCGCTGTCACCCTCGTGGTCACCCCCAAGCCTGCCGCGGGCGGCAGCGGAGGGGTTCTGTGAGCGGGGCCGAGCGGGTGCGCGTCGCGCGTGCCTACACCAGTGCGCGCCGGCATCCGTGGGTGCTGGGCAAGCTCGGTGACTGGACCCTGCCGTTCGGCCCCTACGCGCCGGCACAGCTGGTGGTGCTGGGCGGTGGGGCGTTCGTCTTGATCAAGACGTTCGACTGGTGGTCGTGGGCGGGGCCGGTGCCGATCGCCCTGTGGCTGGGTGCGGTGTGGGCAGTGCGAGGGGCGCAGATCGCCGGGCAGAACCCGTTCACGGCTGTGCTCGGGGTGGGCTCGCTGCTGTTGAGGCATCCTGCCGGGCGGATCGGCGGGCGGGTCGCCCGTGACCGGCAGCCGTCCTGCCTGCGCGCTCGGTTCGTCATCACCCCCGGCCTCGTGACCGCTGCGGCGGGTGCCGGGGCGGTGGCCGTGGTGGAGGCGCCTGCCGGCGGGCGGGCGGCTGCCGGTTCGGGGCTTGCGCGGCTGCTCGCCGACGGTGCGGGGAGGGCGGCGTGATGAGGACGCCTTTCCGGCATATTGCGGGGCATCTGCTGTGGTCGACCTCGGGCCGGGTGTGGGCGGTGTGGCGGGTTGCTGCGCTGCCGGGCGGCTACCTGCCCGCCCGGGTGCACCAGGACTTGCTGGGTCGGATCACCTCGTTGGTGCGGTCGATGCCCGGGATCGAGCCGCGCCTGTTTGTTCTCGCGGCCAGGACGGATCCCGGGGAGATCGCCGAGCGGATGGTGGCCGACGTCGACTGGCAGCGGCTGCCTGCGTGGGCGGAGACCTGTGCGGCGACGGTTGATCTGCTGACAGGTCAGGAGATGCACGAGCGGACGCTGTGGCTGGCCGTGCCTCTGGCGGTCAAGGGCGGATCCGCGAGCGCTTCCCTGACGGCGTTGTACGCGGAGCTGTCGGCTGCTCTGGATCTCCCGCCGGTGCCGGTGGCCGAGGCGGAGGTGAAGGCGGCCGCCTCGGAGACTGAGCGGATCCAGACCTCCTTGGGCGGAGGGTTGGGGCTGCGTCCCGCGTCGGCGGCCGAGATCGTCTGGATGCTCCAGCATGCGCTCTGCCGCGGCCTGGCGGAGGAGCCGCTGCTGTCGGACGCGGAGCAGAGCCGGCTGTACGGCAGCAGTGTGCGGGAGGGCCGTCTGCAGTCGCCCTCGTACGCGGATCTGGGGATGGTCCGGCTGGCCGAGGGCGGCCAGGAGACGCGCGCCGACGGCAAGGATGCCAAGGCGAGGAGCCCGTGGTGGCGGGCGGCGGCCTCGTCGCCGCTGGGTCGCCGGTGGCTTCAGGTGGAGTCCGAGGCTGGCACGGGTTACCAGGCGCACCTGGTGCTGGCGGAGATCCCGCCGGCGGTGTCGGTGCGGTCCGCGGACGTCCTGGCCCAGCTGGAGGCTCTGCCCTTCCCGGTCGACGTCACGGTCGATCTGCGGGTGGTCACGGCGAAGAAGGCACGGGCACAGGTCCAGCGCAAGAAGCGTGAACTCCTGGACCAGGCGGATCAGTACGGTGCGCAGCCGACCGGGATGCCGCACTCGTTGCCGGATGCCGCGGGGGATCTGGCGGAGCAGGACGCGCGGATGGCCAGGACGTCGGTGGAGGTCGAGATCCAGTCGGTGACGGTGCTCAGTGTGTGGGGTCCGGACGCGGGGACGTGTGATGCGCGGGCGCGGGAGCTGTCGGCGGCCCTGTCGGGGGGCGACTACCGGGTGGAGCGCCCGTATGGGATGCAGGAGGAGCTGTTCGCGCTGGGCCTGCCCGGGACGGTGCGGGCCCCGAAGCTGGGGCAGTTCACGCAGCACCAGCTGTCGGAGGACTGGGCCGCCTGTGGGGCTTTGACGCTGTCGCGGGTGGGCGATCCGGCCGGGATGATGGTCGGCTACGACCTCGACTGCGGCACGATCCGCCCGGTGCTGCTGAACCCGGCGGATGCCCCGCAGGTCAACGCTTCGGCTTCCAGCGCCGTGATCGGCGACCTCGGTGCGGGCAAGAGCGTGCTGGAGAAGCTGGTCACCGAGGCCGTGGTGGACCGGGGCGGGCGGGCGATCGTCATCGACCGGACCCCGATGCGCGAGTGGGCCGGCTTCGCGCGGACGGCGATGGGTGACCGCTGCCAGATCATCGATGCCGCGAAGGCGCGGATCTCCATCGACCCGCTGCGGGTGTTCGGCGGGCCGGTCGGCGCCCACTACGCCCTGTCCTACCTCACCTTGCAGTTGGGGGTGGGGGCGATGACGGCCGCCGGGGCCGTGCTCCACCACGCGGTCGAGGAGGTCAGCGGCGGGCCGGAGCCGTCCATGGGCAAGGTCCTCGACGTCCTGGCCGCACTCGCCGCCTCGGGCGCCGGCTCGACTCGGGGAGATGCGGCCGCCACCATGGCCGACCTGCTGCGGATCGTGCGCACCAATCCGCTGGCGGCAATGGTCTTCGACCCGAGTCTGCCACCGGTCACCCTCGACGGGGACCTCGGTGCCGACATGGTCGTGGTGACCACGACCGGTCTGACCCTGCCGCCGCGGGAGGCGTTCGCCGACGTGGAGGTGCTGCGCCAGCAGCCCTTGGAGGCGTTGATCGGGCGGGCGGTGCTGTATCTGATCGCGGCCGTGGCCCGGCAAGCGGCGTTCACCGACCCCTCCCGGTTCTGCCTGGTCTCCCTGGACGAGGTGTACTGGCTGACCTCCTCCGCAGAGGGGTCCGCGCTGGTCCACGAGATCCTCCACGACGGCCGCAAGCACGGCGCCGGTGTCTTCCTCGGGGCCCACGACAAAGACGAGCTCGGCAAGGACGCCGGCCTGATCGCCTACCGCTTCCTGGCCCGCACCGCCGACCGCGCCCGCGCGGTCAAGGGATTGCAGTTCCTGGGCCTGGACGGCGAGGACGAGGACCTCATCCGGATGGTCACCACCGGCCTCTCCCCGGTCGGCCAGGCCGGCCGCGAGGGCGAGATGCTGCTGCGCGACCCGCGCATGCAGGTCGGCCGCATCAAGGTCGTCGTCCCGCCCGTGCCCCGCATCAAGAAATCGATCTTCACCACACCCGGCCGCGCGGCGCAGCCCGCGGCCACTGGGGGGACCTCATGACCTACCGATCCGGTGCGCGACTGCTGCTGGTGGGTGCCGTCGCTGTGCTGCTACTTGCCTGCACCGTCGCCGCATGGGCCCTGCCCCACACCACTGTGACTGCACCGGCAGCCAGGCTGAGCGCTTCCCAGACCGGTGAGCGTTGTGCGCGGAACACTGGTTCAGTCCACGAGCTGTGCCCGCCCGACCCCGCCGCGCCGGTCGCAGTGCCGCACCCATCCACACCGGCCGTCGCCGGGCTGCCGTGGTTGGATGCGCGTGCCGCGCTGCTGCTGTTCTCCACCGCCGCTGTCGCGGCCGCCATCGCTCTGGCCAGCGTCGCCGGGCGGCGACTGTGATGGCCTGGCGCCGGCTGGACCGGGGGACTCTGCGCGCCGCCGGGTTCGTCGCGCTGCTCACCGTCACGTTTGTGGTGACGAACACGGCGGTTGCCGCGGCCGCGACCGCAGATGGCGCAGGCACGGGCGGGGGCCTGCTGGGGCCTTTGGACATCATGACCGGCGAGGGGGTGCCGCTCAGCAGCTATCAGCTGGAGGCCATGCCCGTCTCCTCGCAGTCCCAAGGGGGTGTCCCGGCGGTCGATCTGGCTGTGACGGGGCGTCTGCCGGATCTTGATGTGGTCGGTGACATCCAGCGCCTCGTCCTGGGCGGCCTGTTCACCCTGGTCCGGCTGCTGGTCGGCCTGTGTGGCTGGCTGATCTCCTTCGTGTTCCGATTTCCGCTGATCACCCTGCTGACCAGGCCCGCGCAGCAGATCGCCGACGCCTACGAGCGGCACGTGGTCGCCCCGCTCGGCCTCGAAGGCTTGTTGTTGGCGTGGGCGTTCGTGTTCGGGCTGATCCTGTTCGTGCGGGGGAAGGCCGGCACGGGGCTGGGGGAGATTGCGCTGACCCTGGTCATCGCGGCCCTGGCCGCCAGCGCTTTTGTCCGGCCTGACTACCTGCTGGGCAAGGACGGTCCGCTCG
>NZ_JZWV01000470.1 GCF_000966975.1 Streptomyces katrae
GGGCAAGGACGGTCCGCTCGACCAGACCCACCAGGCCGCCGTCGAGGTGGCGTCCATCACCACCGCCTCCTACTTCGGCACGCCCGCGCGCGGCGGCCGGCCCTGTGACAGTGCGGTGGGGCCCGCGCACGAGGCCTGCGTGCAGGAGAAGGCCGAGGCGAAATCGGTGGTCGACCCGGTCCAGCGCGCGCTGACCGACAGTCTGGTAGTCAAGCCGTACATGCTCCTGCAGTACGGCCGCGTCCTCGATCCCCACAGGGCGGGGGAAGCCGACGCCTACAAAGCCCATCTGAAGTGGGTCGAGAGCAGTCGGCCCAAGCAGAAGCAGGGCGAGGTGGACCTGTCGAAGTGTTCCGGGACCTTCGGTCCCATCAAGGATGCTTGCGAGCGCCAGGTGAAGGAAGCCAGCGGTAGCCAGACCCCTTGCAAGGCCCTGGACGAACCGGCGAGGGACTACTGCGAGAACGGGAACGGCCCGCGCGGAGCAGACACCAAGGATGCGGCGTTCTCGCAACTCATCAAGGACCTGCAGGATGCAGGGCCCGTCGGGCAACAGGCCGCCGAGTACGCGCAGAAGCCGACCTGGGACCGGGTGTGGTCAGTGGCAGCCCTGCTGTTCGCGGTGTTCGTGGTCACGCTCATGATCGTGTCGATGGCGGTCGTGATGCTCGGCGCGCAGGGCGCCGACGCCGCCGCTGCGGCCGGCGGGCCCGTCGCCTGGGTGTGGTCGATGCTTCCGGGCCCGTCCCGCATGCTGCTGTGGCGTTGGGCGGGCGTGTTCATCGCCTCAGCCCTGGTGTCCTTCATGGCCGCTTTGTGCCTGCCGATGTTCGGGATCGCCGTCGACGCGGTCCTGTCGGACAGCGGGACGGATCTGATGGTGGAGCGCCTGCTGCTGGTGGACGCCGTCGCTCTGGCGTTCCTGGTCATGCACCGGCGGGTGCTGGCCGCAACGTCCGGCTTCGGGCAGCGGATGGCCACGCGCATGCGCTACCGGAAGATCGGCGGCAGCCACCTGCGCGGGGACAGCTCCGAGATCGGCGCTGCCCTCGCCGAACACGGGCCCGCCGGCGGGCTCGCCCGCAGGGACGGGCAACCTTCCACGGCGCACGGGAGTTTCGGTGCACGCCTGGCTGCCCTGGGCAGTCTCGTGGCGATGAGCGACGGGGCCGGCATGCCGATGTCCCCCAGCCGGTTCATGGGCGATGCCCTCGCCGAAGGCAGGCGCGGTCTGGCACCGATCGCCCTCGCACTGCGGGCCGGGCACACCGCGCTGATCGGACCCCGCAAGCCGGGGCAGCACCCAGCCGCGCAGGCTTTCTCCGCCGCCGCGCACGGCGGGACCGCCGGCTCGGGAGAGGTGGTCGCTGATCAGTGGACGGGGGAGGTCCTGCACGATCCGGCGACCGACCGGCCGCTGCTCGGGTCCCGGATCCATGCCCGTGCCTCGCGGCTCCGTGGCTACCGGATCGCCTCCCGCGGCGCGCGCCTGGCCTACGGAGCGACCCTGGGGCTCCCCCGCAATCTGGGCCGCGCCCACGGAGCTGCCAGTGAGTTCACCGATGACGCCCGCACCCAGCTGCGCGTGGCAGCACACCAGGTCCGCGAGGACGCCGACCGGTGGGCTGAAGGCGGCCGGCTCGTACGGGACGGCGTCGACCACGCCGGGCAGCGTCTGGCGACCGCCTGGCAGGTCCACGACCCGGTGGGTGCGGTTCGCGAGACCGCCGTGGCCGCCGCCATCGCCACCGCTCCTCTGGCCGCTTCCTCCCGCGGCCGCGAAGGGGTGTCCAGGAGGACCATTTCGGCGCCGCGTGCCGAGACGGGCCGTGAGCCGGCGCCCCGTCGCCGGTCGGCCGAGCCCGCCGCCACTCCCCCGCCAGCTGAGCGCCGTGATGCCGGCAGCGGTCCTGCAGGGGCGGCCGGCCGAGAGGCGCAGGAGGCGAACGCGGCACGGCTACGCGCGATCTTCGAAGCCCGCGTGGCGGAGCGCCGTCGCCGTGAAGGCGGTGAGAGGTGAAGAGGTGGCAGAAATTGGGATGTCTGGGAGTGCTGCTGATGGTGGCGGCGTGCTGCACCGCTCCGGTCCTGATCGTGGCCGCCGCCACCCGGGCTCGCGGGGGCGCGCCGGCCGGCTCGGCGGT
>NZ_JZWV01000471.1 GCF_000966975.1 Streptomyces katrae
TGCCGGGATCCCGGAGCGGATGTTCGCCGCCTACCTCACCGGTGCGGCGCAGGTGACCACGTATGTTCCGGGGTGCAGGGGGATGAGGTGGCAGGTCCTCGCCGGGATCGCCCGGGTCGAGTCCGACCACGCCGCCGGCCATACCGTCGCAGCGGGCGGGGACATCTCCCCGATCATCACCGGCCCCCGCCTGGACGGCTCCGGCGCGGGCGGGAACACCACCGCGATCGGCGACACCGACGGCGGACGCTGGGACAACGACCCCCAGTTCGA
>NZ_JZWV01000472.1 GCF_000966975.1 Streptomyces katrae
CTACCTGTGCGGCGACGGGCGCAACCTCGGCGACCGGGAGCAGCTGCGCGCGGCGATCCACACCTACAACCTGTCCTGGGCGTATGTAGACGACGTCATGTCGGGCATCGACCGCTACGACGCCCTCGGCACGGCGCCCGCCGTCCCGTCGGGGAACGTCGGCGCGGTCATCCAGGCCGCATTGACCCAGCAGGGCATCCCCTACTCGTGGGGCGGCGGTGGGCCCGAAGGCCCGAGTACGGGGATCTGCTGCTCGCCCCGCGGGCAGGACGGCGGCTCTGTGGTCGGCTACGACTGCTCGGGCCTGACCCAGTACGCCTTCGCCCGGGCCGGGATCGTGCTGCCGCGTACGGCGGCCGCGCAGGCCGGTGCGGGCCGGCGGATCCCCGCGTCCGCCGGATACGGGGTGCTGCGCCCGGGCGACCTCGTGTTCTACGGCTACAGCCCCACTGCGGATTCGACCATCCACCACGTCGGGATCTATCTCGGTGACGGAAAGATGATCAACGCGCCCCGGCCCGGGACACAGGTGCGGATCGACCCCGTCACCGCGATGCCCGACTACGCGGGAGGGGCCAGGCTCCTATGACCGCACACGCATGGTCAGGCGGCCGCCTGATCGGTGCCGCAGCCGTCCTGACCGCCGCAGGAATGGTCCTGCTGTGGATGGGAGCACACGGCGCCAGCACGCAGCAGGCCGATGCCGTGGCGCCGCGGCCTGCGGCCCCTGCCTCCTGGCGCCCGGGGCTGGCCGCGCCATCGACCTCCGTGTCCGTCGCACCCCCGTCACCGCGGTCCGCCGCCAACGCGACGCCTTCCGCCGCTCCGGCGGCACCGGCCCCCACCCGGCAGCCGGCCGGACCCGGTGCCGGCGATGGCAGCGCTGTGGCGCGAGAGCTCCCGCCGCCGGGGTCCGGGCCGGCAGCCGACCCGATCATCCAGCAGGCCCTGGACCAGGCCAGCACGCCCGATCTCCCACCGGACGACGAGCAGCGGCTGCTCGAACTGGGCCGCACGGCCTGGACGGCGGAGACCACCGGCTACACGCAAGTGCGGATCCAGGCCGCCACCGCCCGCCGCGACACCACAGCCCCCGCAGGCGGCGAGCGGACACAGGTACAGGCCGTGGTGCGGCTGGTGTGGGTCGGCGCGGATCCGGCCGGGACCTTCCTCGACGGTCGCACCGCGGCCCTCCACTACACCCGGAACGGACAAGGATCATGGAAGCGCACCTGACCGCCATGGCGGTCCTGCCCCTGGGCGCCGCGCTGTGGGACGGGCTGGCGGCGCTCGCCGGCTGGATCCTGGCGAACTCCTGGTGGCTGGCCTTGCTCACGGCTGCCGCCCTGATCGGATGGGAGCACCTGCAGCGGCGCCTGAGCTCCGCAGCCCTGTCGCGGCGCACCTACCTCCAGCTGGAGCCGACGCCGGCCTTCGAGCCGGATGCCGAGCAGATCTGGCGGCAGGGCATGCAACTGGTGCGGGCGGCCGGCTCGGGTCCGTGGTGGACACCGCGCTGGGCGCGCTCGGTGAGGGTGCGACTGCGCGCGGACGGGAAGCGTCCCCTGGTCTACCGGATCGAGGCCCCGTCGACGGCGCAGCCCTTGCTGAAGCAGACCCCGTACGGGCCGCGGGTCGAGGTGAAGCAGACGGCCCCGGTCGCCGATAAGCAGCGTGCCCACGTCGTACGGGCGGTGTTGACCCTGCACGGGGAGCCCGGCTCGCGGCTGCGTGAGGTGCCGCTGGACCCGGATCCGCTCCAGCCGCTGATCGACGCGGTCGCCGACCTGAACGCGGAGCTCGGCGACGTCGCCGAGGTGTGCGTGACCTGGCCGTACGCCAGATGCAGGCCATGCAGCGCGCCCGCGGCCAGGCCCGCCGGGAAGCCCAGCGTGAGGCCCGCTGGCTGACCCGCGAATCGGCCGACAGTCTGCCGACCGCCATGGGAAAGCTGCTGGACCCCGCCGAGTGGCGCGGCAGCCCACGCGGGCAGATGGTCATGTCCCCCCAGCCCCGCCGTGTTGAGCGGGAGATGGTGCTGGGGAAGCTCGCAAACAGCCCGGGACTGGTGCGGGTGCAGATCCTGGTGCGCTGTGCCTCGGATGCGGCCGGACGTGCGGAGGCACGGCTGGCGCGTATCGGCGCGGCCATGGACGTCTACGCCGGCCCTTCCCGGCTTTCCACGCTCGGCTGGTCCGCCGGTCCCCTGCGTTTCGGTCCCGACCGGCGGCCTTGGCGGAGCCGTTTCGATGTGCAGTGGGCAACGGCCGTGATGCGCCCGGCCCGCGGGGGGTGGGCGCACATCGACGAACTGGCTGGGCTGTTGAAGCCGCCGACCATCACGGCCCGGCTGCCGCTGCTGGAGACCGAGATGCCCACCTACGCCCTCGGGGAGAATCTGCTGCCCCAGGGCTGGTACCGGGGGGCGGACGGCCGGGAGCGGCTGCTGGCTACCCATGAGGACGACACTCTCTTTGAGGTCCAGTCGGGCAAGGCTGGCTGGGGCAAGACGATGCGCGCCCAGGTCCACGCCGTCGCCAGCGCCCACAACGGGCGGGGGCTCGCTTTTGTGGACCCGCACGGCGACTCATTCGCCGACGTCGCCCGCTACCTCGCCCACGAGGACATCATCGACCGGGTCGCGCTATTCGACCTGACCGTCCGCGAGGACGAGGACATGCTCAGCTGCTGGAACCTGCTGGATATGACGGCAGGGCAGCCGCCGCACGAGGTGACCACGGCCACCGTCGAGGCCTTCGCGGGCGTTCTGGGGTGGGGGGACGTCACCGCGCCACGTGCGCTCACCATCTTGACCAAGGCCGTCGAGGTCCTGGTGGCCGTCAACTCCCAGGCCATTCGGGCGCAGGCACCCAATCAGCAGGCAACGATCTTCCAGGTCCGGGCGCTACTGACCGACCCCACCTTCCGCCACCTCGCCCTTGCCGGCCTGGAGGCGGAGGCGCGGAAGTGGTGGACGGCCACGTTCCCCGACATCCCCCGGGACGCGCTGCTGACCGTGCTGAACCCGCTGGAGCGCCTCGCATCCTCCCCCGTCACCCGCGCTTTCCTCGGCTGCCCCGTCAGCGGGTACGACATCCGCTCCGCCATGGACCAGGGCCAGGTGCTGTGGATCTGCCCGCCAGGCACCGGGCCCACCGACCGGCTCCTGATCGCCCTGATCTTCCACGACTTCCTGCGCGCCGGCCTGTCCCGCCGCGATCTCCCTGAGGCCAAGCGGCGCCCCTTCCGCTTCTACCCGGACGAGCTGATCTCCCTGGACGGGCCGTCCACGGTGCTGGCGGAGATCACCGAGCAGCTGCGCAAGTTCGGCTGCCGCCTGCACGGAATGACCCAGCTGATGCACCGCCTCAACCCGGCCACCCGCTCCGCCCTTTTGCAGAACGCCTCGTGCCTGTCCACCACGGCCGGATCGCTGGAGGCCATCGCGCAGATCACCAACCAGTGGCCGGGCACCGTCAACCCCCGCGACGTCGCCGGCCTGGAGCGGTTCAGGCACTACGCCTCCTTCACCGTCGCCGGGAAGCGCGTCGGCCCCCTGCCGATCCGGGGCCCCGAGCTGGCGGAGGTATTCGGCGCCCTCGCCAGGCCTGGCCAGGTCGCCGCCCTGCGCAAGGCCGCGCACGCCAACACTTCCGCCCTGCCCCTGGCCGAGCGAAGCGCGATGGCCCTGGCCCAGGAGGGAGCCGTTCGTTCCTTCCTCACCACCCGCTCCGCGCCCACCGAAACCGACGACGCAGGAGAGCAGTACGCATGACCACGGCCGTCTTCCAGCCCGCCACCGCGGACACCTACGCCCACCAGGTCCTGGCGCTGATCGCCCAGCACAGGTTGCTGACCAGCACCCAGCTCCACCAGATGCTCATGCCCAACACCCCGCCCCGCAAGATCCACAATGTCCTGGTGCCGTTGCGTGAGCAGGGGCTGATCGCCCACACCGTGCTCCCCGGCCGCCTCCAGGCCCACTTCCTCACCCCCGCCGGCCACCAGACCGTCGGGGACTGGCCCGAACTCCGCGGCCGCACCGCCAACCCGATCCAGTCCTCCTCAGCCGCCTCCCTACGCGCCGCCCACATCCTGACCGGAGTCCGCGCGCACCTCGCCTTCCTCACCGACGCCCGGGCCCGCGGCGACGAGTACCAGCCGCTGGACTGGGTGCCCGAGGTCACCCACCGCCTCCCCGACACAGCAGGCGAAGACCGGCTGGTCGCCGACGCGGTATTCCACTACACCGCCACCAACCCCCGGCGCCTGCAGTATCGGGCGTTCGTTGAGATCGACCGGACCACCATGAGCAGCGAGCGCCTGGCCCGCAAGCTCATCACCTACGCCCGTTTCCACGACTACACCCCCCAACCTGTAGGCCGGCGCGGCACCGTCGCCGACCAGGGCACCGTGCTCGCCTGGCAGCGCTCCTACCCCCGCTTCCCCAGGGTCTTGTTCATCCTCACCGGAGCGTCCCGCACCACCCTGGCCAACCGCATCGCGGACCTGCGGCGCATGACCGCCGACCACGACCTCGTCACCCGCCTCAGCGCCCACGTCCCCCTCGGCGCCGCCGTCCTCGAAGACATCGAGGCCCACGGCCCCCAGGCGAAGGTGTGGACGCCCCTTGCCGGGAGCAGCGAACCGCGCGGTTGGGCCCAGCTGTGAGCAGGCCCTGGCCCACAGGGCTCTCCGCCGCCGACCTCGCCGACTACCGCCAGGCCCAGGCCGAACACGAGGCCCTGATGCAGCAAGTCGCCGACCGCGAGTTCCAGATCGAGGCCGGTCTCATCGAGAGCTACGCCGACTACTGCTTCGCCTGGCAAAGGGAAGACCTCGAGCCGCCGCGGCCACCCACCGCCGCCCCCGATGAGGAGGCGGGTCACGGGGCCTGGGATGGCTTCGATGGCGAGGACTGCCCCCCGTTCTGACCTGCACACGAAAACAGCGGAGGCCCCGGAGGCCGTGCCTCCGAGACCTCCCCAGCCGTTCAATATCGGGGTGCTGGTGAGGTGCCAGCCTGATCGTGACCCAGGCCAGCCTCCATCGGTGAGAAAACCGGTGAGCAGCAACAAGGATCATTACCAGCAGCAAAGAACAAGCCATCGGGGGGAATTCAGGCCACGGTTTGCTGAAATCCCACCAGAGCCCGGCTCGGCGCACAGCACCAGCCAGAAACCGCACGTCAAGACCCCGCGGGGACTAGCGTTCACGGGCAAAAGTGACGTCCGGTCACCTGAGCCCCTAGAACCCCATAGGAGCTGCGGCGGTGAGGTCGTATGGTGCCGGATAGCACCACAGCCGTACCCAACACGTTGCACCAGCGATTTATACGGGTTGCGTGGCAACCCGCCAGACAAGGTGACCCGGGGAGACTTCCGTGGCAATCGCGCGACAGCACCACACCGGAAACCGTCGACTGCTCGCGGCGGCAGCCGCCGCCGCGACCGTCGCGGCCCTCACGGCCGGATGCACCAGCGGAAGCAAGAACGACAAGAACGCCGCCACCGGCCCGAGCGTCTCCCCCAGCGCCACCACGGCCGCCGCCTCGCCGACCGCACCCGCCGACCCGGAGGCGGCCGACAAGGCCGAGGTCCAGGCTGCCTACACCCACTACTGGGACGTGCTCACCGCGGCGTACGCCAAGTCCGACCCTGACGACCCCAACCTGACCAAGGTCGCCACGGGCAACGCCCTCGTACAGAACCAGCAGGACCTCGCGAACTTCCGCAAGGGAGGACGTGTCTTCGTCGGCCGACCGCAGCACTCGAACTCCGCGATCAGCTTCAAGGCGGACACGAAGCTCAAGACCGCTGTCATCACCGACTGCCTGGACATCTCCCAGTGGAAGGTAGTGGAGAAGAACGGCGGCAAGGAGGTCGAGCTCCCCAGTACGCGGCTCCTGCGCTACGTCAACACTGTGACGGCGGAGAAGTGGCCCAACGGTTGGATGGTCTTGGAGGACAAGCAGGAGGGGAAGGCGTGCTGAGACGACACGCGGGCGCCCTGGGTGCCGTCGCCCTCCTCGCTGCCGCAGCCCCAACGGCCCACGCAGACGACCCCGTCAACGTGGGCAACTGCGGCATGCGCGTCTGTGTTGAAGCCAACGTTCCGGGCGGCAGCAGACCCCCCGCCGACTTGACCGCGGGCCAGCAGACCGGGGGCTCCTCAACGGGTTCCGGGACCAACCTCGATGGCTTGGGCCGGGACTGTTCGTTCCGGCCGCTGGATCCTCCTCCGCCGGCTGGCAGCGCTCTGTGGCAGGGCCACTCGCCCGGAGACGGGGCGGTCTACCTGGACCCTTGCGGGCTCGGAAACGGCATCGCGGACGGCGACAATCTCGCGGGAGCGGGCCGTGCCTTCTGGGCACAGAACCCGCCCGCTGCGGCCGTGGACCCTGCTGTCCTCGCGCAGCGCGCGGTCGACTCAATGCTCCTTCGCCCGCCGGCCATCGGCATCGTCCCTAAACCGGGGGGTGTCGGTGTCGTCGGTATGCCCGTCTACATGTGGACGGCGACGGGCCCCGAGACCTACGGCCCCAACGTCGCGTCCGCTTCCGCCGGCGCCGTCACGGTCACCGCCACGGCCAGGGTCGCCAAGATCGTTTGGGCGATGGGTGACGGCACGACGGTCACCTGCACCACCCCGGGCACCCCCTACCAGGCGCAGTTCGGCAAGAACCCGTCGCCCGACTGCGGTCACAGCTACCGGACGCCCGGCAAGTACCACGTGACGGCGACGTCTACGTGGGCGATCGACTGGACCGGCGGTGGCCAGAGCGGCCAGCTGACCGAGGTCCGCTCCAGTGCCGTGGACATCGCCGTGGGCGAAGTCCAGGTAGTGGGCCAGTAGCCCCGGTCCCCACTTTTCCTTTCTTCCTCTCTGCTGGAGGCACATCACGTGAGCACCACCACCATGGGCACGCAGGGCCGTGCCGCTGTCCCCGGGCCGGGCGGGCCTGCGGACAGCCCGGCACCGGCGCCCCGTGTAGTTCGCCAGCGGCGTCGCCGTCGCGGGCTGATCGCGCTGTCTGTCGCGCTGATCGCGGCTGGCGGCCTGTCGGGGGCGCTGCTGTTCACCGCGTCGGGACAGCGGTCGAGCGTGCTGGTGGTGGCCCGGGACGTGCCGGTGGGCGCGACGCTGACGGAGGCCGACCTGGCGCCGGCTTCCCTGGCGCTGGACCCGGTGGTCAAGGCGGTCCCTGCGGCGAAGAGGGCGGGCCTGGTCGGCCAGCGCGCCGCCGTGGCCCTGAAGGCGGGGTCCCTGCTGTCGCCGGGCCAGATCACCGCCGTGTCCCTGGTGAAGACCGGTGAGCAGTTGGTGGGTGTGGCGTTGAAGCCGTCGCAGGTGCCGGCGTCACGGCTGGCTCCCGGGCAGAAGGTGCTGATCGTCTCGACACCGGACCCGGCGCAGGCGGGGGCGGCCGCAGCCGCAGGCAAGCCCGCGGATCCGGCGCCTGTGTCGAAGACGCTGGCGGCGACGGTGGTCGCGGTCGGGG
>NZ_JZWV01000473.1 GCF_000966975.1 Streptomyces katrae
GGATGTGGCGGTGCCCGCCGCTGACGGGCCGGTGCTGGCGTCGCGGGTGGCGACGGGTGCGGTGGCGTTGATCGTGGCCGCGCAGGAGGGGGGTTCCTGATGGCGGTGGTGGCGCTGGCGGGCGGGCTGGGGGCGCCGGGGGTGACCACGGCGGCTTTGGCGTTGTTGATGACGTGGCCGATGCCCGCGGGGCATCGGGTGGTGTTGGCCGAGGCGGATCCGGACGGTGGGGCGGTCCTGCCGGGTGCGCTCCAGGGGACCTTGGACAACTCCCGGGGGATGCGCAATCTCGCGGTCGCCGCTCGGCAGGGGCGTGAGCAGTTGGTGGAGGCGTTCTGGCGGCAGCTGGTGGACGTCACCGATGCGGGGACGCGG
>NZ_JZWV01000474.1 GCF_000966975.1 Streptomyces katrae
CGCGGGACCGGCTGGTGCTGCCCGGCCTCTACGACCCGGCGCACGCCTCGGCGATGGAGCCGGTGTGGCGGCCGCTTTCGGCCGTGTTCGCGGGGATCGAGCAGCATGGGCACGACGTGATCGTGGACCTGGGGCGGCGGGGCGCTGTCGGTGCTCCCGGGGTGCTCGCGCAGAAGGCGGACGCTGTCCTGCTGGTCGCGCGCAATACGCTGCGCGGGCTGCAGAGCGCCCAGGTGCGGCTGGAGGCGTTGCGGGAGTCGCTGGGCGGGGCCACGGAGCTGGGGATACTGCTGGTGGATCAGGGGCCCTTCTCCAAGGAGGAGGTGCGCAAGCACCTGGGGGTCACGGTCACCGCGGTGCTGCCGTGGCGGCCCAAGGAAGCGGCGGTGCTGTCGGACGGGGCGGAGCAGCCGCGCCGCTTCGAGTCTGGTGAGCTGATGCGCTCTGCCCGGTCGGCGGCGGTGCGGGTGCAGGAGCTGGTGGCGATCCGCCGCTCGCGCCTGGCCCCGCCCAGCGCGGACGCGGCTCAGGTGGTGAGCGGTGCGCGCTAACCCCCTGCACAACGACCCCCGCGTCGCCGGGTCTGGGTCTCTCGAAAGTCGGCTGGGCGCCGCCCGCGGCGTGGCCGTGGCGGCCTCGCCGGAGGCCGTGGATTCCCGCCCGGCCAACCCGTGGGTTCCCGCCCCCACGGGCCCCGTCGCCGGCGCGCAGCGCCTGCCCGAGCCGGCTGCTGGGCCGGGCGGTGATGTGGTGGTGGACTACGGGGCGGTGCGGCTGATCAAGAAGCAGGTCGGGGAGCGGTTGACCGAGCTGCTGCGGGCCCGGCCCGGGCTGAGTCAGGCCGCGCAGGAGCAGCAGGGCCGGCACCTGATCAACGAGCAGGTCGCGGTGTGGTCGGACGCTGAGGCCGTCAAACGAGGGGTGGCTACCAGCCCGCGCGAGGACGCGCTGATCGCGCAGGCGGTGTTCGATCTGCAGTTCCGGGCCGGGCGGCTGCAGCAGCACCTGGACAACACGCTGGTGGAGAACATCTTCATCAATGGGTACGCGGACGTGTGGCTGGACTTCACCGACGGGCGGCGTGTGCGGGTGGCGCCGGTCGCGGACTCCGACGAGGAACTGCGCGAGCTCCTGCGGGACCTGGCCCGGCGCACCACCGGGCAGGCCGAGCGCAGCCTGTCGACCGCGGACCCGTTCCTGGCACTGCGCCTGGCCGACGGGTCCCGCCTCCAGGCGGTCATCGACGTCACGCCGGGCACATATATGACGATTCGCCGACACAGCATGCGCCACGCCGACCTGCCCGAACTCGTCTCGCGGGGAATGCTCGATTCCACGCTGGAGGCGTTCTTGCGGGCGTGTGTGCGCGCGGAGAAGAACGTCATGATCGTGGGCGGTCAGGCCGCGGGGAAGACGACCCTGCTGCGGGCGCTGCTCAAGGAGATCGACCCCGACGAGCGGTTCGCCACGCTGGAGACCGAATTCGAACTTTTTGCCCATGAGAACGGGTACCACCAGCAGGTCGTGCCGATGGAGGCCCGCGAGTCCAACGGCGAAATGGTCGCCGGCGTCGCCGCCGGTGAGATCACGCTGATGGACCTGATGTACCGGGCGCTGCGTATGACGCTGACGCGGATCGTGGTCGGTGAGGTCCGCGGGCCGGAGATCGTGGCCATGCTCCAGGCGATGACCAACGGTGCGGGCGGCAACCTGTGCACCCTGCACGCCATCCACCCCTCCGTGGTCTTCGACCGGATCGCGGAGCTGTATCTGCTGGCGCAGGCGAACATGTCGGAGTCGCTGGCCTACCGGCAGGCCGCGAACGGGCTGCACTTCATCGTGTTCGTCTCCTCCGTGGACGAGACGAAGATCGGCGGGCACCGGCACCGGTTCGTCTCCCACGTCCTGGAGGTCACCGGCATCGGCGAGGGCGGCCGCCCGGAGACCAACCAGATCTTTGGGCCGCGTCCGGAGTGGGGTGAGCACCGGGCGGTGCCGTTGATGCTGCCGCGCTGCATCAACGACCTCCGCCGGGCCGGCTTCGACGCCTCGCTGCTGAACACCCCGGCCGGGGCATGGGGCGCGGCGCTGCCGCTGCTGGTGAGGGAGGCGGCGCTGTGACCGTTTTGTGGTGGGTGCTCGCGGGGCTCGCCCTGTCGGGCGGCCTGGTCGGCCTGGTGGCCGGCATCGTCGGTACCAGCGCACCGAAGGGGCCGGGGCTGGCCGCGCGGCTGCGGGCCGGGCGGCAGCTGGCGAGCCGCGACGAGCGGATGGCCCGCCGTACCCGCCTGGTGGGCGGGGCTCTGGGCGGGGTGCTTTTGTGGATGGTGACGGGGGTGTTCATCGCCGCCGTCATGCTGTTCCTGGCGGTGATAGGGGTTCCGTGGCTGCTGTCGCCGACGAAGTCGGCCACCGCCCGGATCGGGAAGCTCGAAGCCCTGGGTGACTGGACGCAGCGCCTGGCCAACGTCCTGCGGCTGGGCCGGGGCCTGGACGAGGCGCTGCAGATCTCGCGTCGCGGATGTCCGGAGGACATCGCCGGTGAGGTCGCCGATCTCGTCGACCGGCTCCAGGTCGGCTGGCGGCCCACCGACGCGCTGCGCGCCTGCGGCGACGCCCTGAACGATGTGACGGCCGACAAGGTGGTCGCGGCTCTGGTGCTGTCGGCGGCCGACCGCGGGCCCGGGCTCGCGCAGGCGTTGGACGACCTGGCCGAGTCCGTCCACGAGGAAGTCGCCCGACGGCGGGGGATCGAGGCCGACCGGGCCAAGCCGCGTACGACGATGCGGTGGATGACCATCATCACCCTCGGCGTCGTCGGTGCCGGATTCCTCGTCCCCTCCTACACCGCCCCCTACGGCACGATGGTGGGCCAGCTGGTCCTGGCCGTGCTGCTCGCGGGGTTCGTCGGGGTCCTGGTGATGATGCGGCAGATCGCCGACATCAAGCCCGTCCCTCGGTTCCTGATCGCCGACCCCCGCAGCGCCGTCGCCCCCGCCTCCTCCCCCGAGGGCGTTGAAGAGGCATCCGAATCGGCTGTGGAGGTGGGTGCATGATGCCGGTCGCGGCGATCTTGTCCGGAGCGGCCATCGGCACCGGCGGCGCCCTGCTGATCCGCGAGATCTTGCGGCCCGCGCCGGCGCTCGGCCCGGCGCTGCGCCGCCTCAATCAGCCCGCACCCGCGCCCGCCGCCGCAGGCGACCAGGTCGTGGATCGGGACGAGCGGTGGGGCCAGTGGCTGCTTGAGCGGCTGGCGGACGTGCCGGGCGTCCGGATCCCGTACAAGGACCTGGCCCTGACCGGCAGCACTCCCGCCAAGTTCCTCCTGACCAAGGTGGCGCTGGCCGGCGGCGGGCTGCTGCTGCCGCCGCTGTCCACCGTCCCGTTCCTGCTGCTCGGGCTTCCCCTGTATCTGCCCGCGATCGTCGCCATCCTGGCGGCGGCCGTGCTGTGGTTCGCGCCGGATCTGGCACTGCGCGACAAGGCGAAGCGGGCCCGGGGCGAGTTCGCTCACGCCATGGCCGCCTACCTCGACCTGGTCGCGCTGCGTCGGGCCGGGAACGTCTCGGCCGAGCAGGCCATGGAGCAGGCAGCGCAGGTCGGCCAGGGCTGGGCGTTCCAGCGGATCCAGGCGGCCCTGGCCCAGTCCCGGGTCGACAAGGTGCCGCACTGGGAGTCGCTGGCCCGGCTGACCGCCGAACTCGACCTGCCCGTCATGGACGACCTGGCGGCGATCATGCGGCAGTCCGCCGACGACGGCGCGTCCGTCTACGCCACCCTGCGCTCCCGCGCGAAGAACCTGCGCACCGAACTGCTGGCCGCCCAGGCGGCCGACGCCAACGCGAACAGCGAGAAGATGACCGCCCCCGGCGCCCTGCTGGCCGTCCTGGTCATGCTCCTGATCGCCTTCCCCGCCATCATCCGCATGCTCACCACCTGACCCGTTCAAGGAGTCCGTCATGACCAAGCTGGCCGTCCGTCTGTCCGTCGCCCTGCGCTCCCACTGGCAGGAGATCAAGGAACACAGCTCCAAGGACCGGGGCGACATCTCCATCACCACGATCATCATCTGGGTCGCCGGCATCACCGGGGCCATCGCCATCGCCGGCACGATCGCCATCGTCGTCAGCAAGTACAACGGCAAGCTGTCCGGCATCTGACAGGCAGTCCGTACGGCATATCGGAGGGAGGGGGCGAAGTGGCAGGACGCTGGGCGCCGAGCCGGCAGGCACAAGCGCGCGTTCGGGGCCGGGCCGGAAAGAGCCCGGGCGGCCGGGGGCGGAGCGTGGG
>NZ_JZWV01000480.1 GCF_000966975.1 Streptomyces katrae
GGCGCCGCGCGGGCGGGGGCGAGCCGAAATATGATGTGCCTGGGTCTTTCGCACAGCGGGAGCAGAGAGGCAGATGGACATACCCCGGAGTGGTCCGTGACCCCGCGCCGGCGGCCCCCTCGGCCGGCCAGCGCCGATCTGCTGACCATGCTGGGGAGGCTCACCGCCCAGGCGCGGGAGGGCGCCCAGCTGCACCACGCCCGGGTCGAGCTGGCCGAGGCCCTCCAGCGCGAGATGCTGCCCGCTTCCCTCCCCGTCCTGCCCGGGCTGCGGACCGCGGCCCGGTACGCGCCCGCCCAGCACGGCCTGGACATCGGCGGCGACTGGTACGACGGCTTCCGGCTGCCCGAGGGCGCCCTCGCCTTCTCCATCGGCGACGTCCAGGGGCACGACGTCGCCGCCGCCGCCTTCATGGGACAGGTGCGGGTCTGCCTGCGCGCCGTCTCGGCCGTGGTCTCCGACCCCGGGGAGGTGCTCGGCCGGGCCAACGACGTCCTGCTGTCCATGGACTGCGAGCTGTTCGCCACCTGCAGCCTGCTGCGCTTCGACCCGAGCACCGGCGAGCTCCAGGGGGCCCGGGCCGGCCACGTCCCCGCCGTCTGGGCCACCGTCGACGGCCGTCACGGCATCGCCGAGGACGCCGGGGGACCGCCGCTGGGCCTGGTCCCGGGGGCGGGGTACGGGGTCACCCGGCGCAGGCTGACGGCGGCGGGGTCCATCGTCCTGCTGACCGACGGCGTGGTGGAGGGGCCTTCGTTCCCGATCGAGACGGGGCTGGAGCGGGTGTCCCGGATCGTCAGGGAGGGCGCGGGCGGCGACCCCGGTGAACTGGCCGCCGAAGTGATGAAGGTGGCCGACTCCACCGGCCACGCCGACGACGCGGCGGTCCTCGTCCTCAGCCACGACGGCCCCGGCGCCGGCGCGGGCCCCGGGAACGGCCCCGGAACGGGCGGCGGGGCCTGACGGGCGTGTCACGCCCGGACGGGACGCCCCGGCTGTTGTCTGATGCTGTGGTGCGCACCCTGCAATGGCGACGAACGTGCGGAACGCTCCTGCTGGTCCTCGCCGTCGCCGCCGCCTACTACGCGACCGGCCGGCTGGGGCTGCTGCGCCAGGTGTCCGTCGGGGGAGCCGTCGTCACACCCCTGTGGCCGCCCACGGGCATCGCCCTGGCCGCCCTGCTCAAGTTCGGCCCGCGGGTCTGGCCGGCGTTCGCCATCGGGACGTACCTGGCCATCGAGCAGCTCGCCGCGTTCCAACCCGCCGACCTGGGCATCGTGGCGGGCAACGTACTGGCCCCCCTGTGCGCCTTCCTGCTCCTGCGCGCGGCCGGGTTCCGGCCCGAGCTGGACCGGCTCCGCGACGGGCTGGCGCTGGTCTTCCTGGGCGGCCTGCTGCCGATGCTGATCAGCGCGACGGCCGGGAGCTGGACGCTGGTGCTCACCGGCAACCTGTCGTCGGGCGGCTTCTGGCCCACCTGGGCGGCGTGGTGGGCGGGGGACACCATGGGGGTGCTGCTGGTGACCCCGGTGCTGCTGGCCCTGCACTGGGCGCCGCTGCCCAGGGACCCCCTGCGGGTGGCCGAGGCGGCCGCCCTGACGGTCGCCACGATCGTCGCCACGGTGGCCGTCACCCACAGCACCATGTCCCTGCTGTTCGTGGTCTTCCCGCTGCTCATCTGGGCGGCCGTGCGCTTCCAGCTGGCCGGAGCGGCCCCGTGCGCCCTGCTCGTGTCCGTCCTGGCGATCTGGGCGGCGACCGACCACGCCGGACCCTTCACGGGACAGAGCCTCCTGGAGACCATGGTCAACCTGCAGGCCCTCAACGGCGCGGCCGCGCTGACCGGTCTGCTCCTGGCGGCCCTCGTGGCCGAGCAGAACAACGTGCGGCTGAAGATCGAGGAGGCCTGCGAGGAACTCGCCGAGGTCGTCGCCCACCTCTCCCCGGGCCGCGGGGACGAGGACCCCGCCGGCCACCCCTGAGTCGCGGGGCGAGCACCGCTGCACATTTCCTTGACTCCTCAAGTATCTTCAGTATTCTTGAGCACTCAAGGAGGTAGCAATGAGTGATGCGCTGGATGTGTCCCTGCGCCTGGTGAAGGCCCAGACCGCCCTGGTGCGGCGGTTCGACTCCCGCCTGGGGGCCCTGTTCGGGGTCAGCCTGGCCGACTTCCTGGTGCTGCTGCACCTGGGGAGGGCCGAGGGCGGCCGGATGCGGCGGGTGGACCTGGCCGGGGCGCTCGGGCTCACGGCCTCGGGCGTGACCCGGGGGCTGGCGCCCCTGGAGCGGATCGGCCTGGTGGTCCGCGAAGCCGACGCCCGTGACGCCCGCGTGGCCTACGCGGCCCTCACGGACGCCGGGCGCGAACGGCTGGCCGACGCCCTGAAGGCCGCCGAACAGGTGGCCGCCGACGTCTTCGCCGCCCCCGAATGGGCCGGCGCCGACGTCGAGCAGCTGAGCGGACTCCTCACCCGCCTGGGCGGCACCGGCCTCCCCGAGGACCACGGCACCGGCGCCTGACCCCCCGCCGGGGCGGCCCCGCGCGGGCGGCCCCGGCGCCCTCGGCGCCGCACGGCGACGAGGATCTTCCCCACCTGGGATCACGACCCGTCGCGCAGGCCCGAGGTGACGAAGGCATCCGCTTCAGGGCCGGTTCAAGCTGACGGGAACATCGCCTTAAGGGCCGGGGAAGTTCTTGCCGCACCCGGTGCCACCTCGGTGAACAGGCGTGGAACACACACGAGTTGACGTTGACGCCCCCGCTCTACTCGCGTTGTGTGGGGCGCATGAGGATTCCCCCACGTTTCGCGGCCCTGGCCGCCGCTGCCGCCTTCGCCGCCACCCTGCTCACC
>NZ_JZWV01000481.1 GCF_000966975.1 Streptomyces katrae
GCCTCGGTCGGCAGCGTCTGCTACACCGCGCTGCCCGACGAGGCGTACGACACCCTCGAACTCATAGACCAGGGCGGCCCGTTCCCGTACTCCCAGGACGGCATCGTCTTCCAGAACCGCGAGCAGGTCCTGCCGGGCCGGACGACCGGCTACTACCACGAGTACACGGTGATCACGCCCGGCTCGCCGACCCGCGGCGCCCGGCGGATCGTCACGGGGCAGCAGTACCAGGAGGACTACTACACCGCCGACCACTACGCCACCTTCCGGCGCATCAACTTCGGCTGCTGACAAGGGAGTCGCACGAGCAACCCCACACCCCCTGAGCCCTTCCCCGCCGTCTCCGCGGCAGCGGGGGAGGGCCCGGCCCTTCCCTCCGGCCGTTCCCTGACTACTGTGGAGTACACACGTTTCGGCGTGCGACCGTAATACGCAACACGTGCAACCAGGGGGATTGAAATGGCGCTTGGGTCCGAGATGGTCGACCTGCTGGAGCTGAGTCCGGACTTCGTCCGCGACCCGTACCCGGTCTACGCGCAGCTGCGCGAGCGCGGCCCCGTCCACCACGTCCGCACGCCGGACGGCGAACAGGTCTGGCTGGTCGTGGGACACGAGGCCTGCCGTGCGGCCTTCACCGACCCGCGGCTGAGCCGCGACTGGCGCCGTTCCGGGGACATCGGCCAGATCATCAACACCGAGCAGGACGACCCTTCCCTCGCCCACATGCTCATGTCCGACCCGCCGGACCACACCCGGCTCCGCCGCCTGGTGGCCCGCGAGTTCACCCCGCGCCGCATCGAGGCACTGGCCCCGCGCGTCCAGCAGATCACCGACGAACTGCTCGACGCCATGGAGGCGAACGGGGACCGTCGGGCGGACCTGGTGGACGCCTTCGCCTTCCCGCTGCCCATGACCGTCATCTGCGAGCTGCTCGGCGTTCCCGAACTCGACCGCGAGTCCTTCCGGAACTGGTCGAACGAGATGACCGCCCGTACCAGCCCGGAGGCGCAGGCCGCCGCCTACGAGGCCATGCCGCGCTACCTGACGAGCCTCATCGACGCCAAGCGCACCGAGCCCGGCGACGACCTGCTCAGCGCCATGATCCATGCCGTAGACGAGGGCGGCGACCGGCTCTCGCCGTCCGAGCTGATCGGCATGTGCGTGCTGCTGCTCATCGCCGGTCACGAGACCACCGTCAACATGATCGGCAACGGGATGCGCGCCCTGTTCGCCCACCCCGACCAGCTCGCCGACCTGCGCGCGGACCTCGGCCTGCTCGACGGGGCGATCGAGGAGATGCTCCGCTACGACGGCCCGGTCGAGACCTGCACCGAGCGCCTGGTCCTGGAGGACGTGGAGATGGGCGGCGTGGTCGTCCCGAAGGGATCCGTCGTCCTGATCGCCATGGCCGACGCCGACCGCGACCCGGACCGGTTCAAGGAGCCCGACCGCTTCGACATCCGGCGCGACGCCCGCGGTCACATCGCCTTCGGGCACGGGCTGCACTACTGTCTCGGCGCCCCGCTCGCCCGTCTGGAGGGCCGTATCGCCCTGCGCTCGCTGCTGGAACGGTTCCCGGATCTCGCCGTCGACGCCGAAGAGGCGGAGCTGCCCTGGATCCCCGGCATGCTGATCCGCGGTGTGAAGAAGCTGCCCGTCCGCTGGTGACCCCGCCCCCGGGCCCCGACGCGGGGCCCGGGAGGAGGCCCTACTCGGAGGCGGACGACAGGTGTTCCTCCGCCGCCAGGACCGCCTGGTGCGTGCTGGGGCGGCCCATCAGGACGCAGAGGGTGTAGGCGACGTCGTCCATCGCCCTCAGGGTGCCCGGGTCCGTCGGGGCGGCCGCCAGACGGGCCTGGCAGCCGCGCAGGCGGGACAGGACCTCCTCCGTGCGCAGCCGGCTCGGCTGGATCCCCACCGTCTGGGCCGCGCCCGGGCGGACGGGGGTGCGGGCCGCCTCCAGCGCCCGGTGCAGGGCCCGTTCGATCCGTACGGGCATCGGCATCCCGAGGGTGCCGGCGACCATCGCCGCCGCCACCTCCACCGCCGTTACCCGGGCCAGCTCGGCCGCCGCCAGCAGGATCTGCTTCGCCTCGCGCACCGAGCAGGGGGCCGCCGCCATCAGCAGGCCCACCGCCCAGGTGTGCGTCGGACCCTCCCCGGGCGGTCCGCCCCGAGCGGGAGCGACCTCGGCCGAGAGGGCGGGGGACGGCGGATCGCCGGGAGACGCCACGAGAGGATCCCTTCAGCCCGAGGCCGCGGACCGCGGCGACGAGAAGCACGTCAGGCCTGCTCGCCCCTCGCGGGACGTGTCCTTCCCCACGCTGACACACCCCGTGGCGATCCGCATCGTGTGCCCCCGCTCCTGCGGGCGGCGCTCAGAACTCCGAGTTCGCGGTCCAGAGGTCCAGCAGCTCCTCGTCCCCGCCGGTCTCCACCGACGCCGCCGAGCGGTCCAGGCGGCCGTACAGGAACAGGAGCAGGTCGGCGGCCGGTGCGCGGACCACGGCGTCGGCGGGGGAATCGGCCGCGGTGCCGTCCGTGACCAGGCCGAAGCCGTCGGGGCGCAGCCGGACCAGCCACGAGCCGTCCGTGTCCGCGCACTCGAAGCGCAGGGTGCGGTCCGCTCCGCGCAGGTTGGCCACCTTGGGCGCGAAGAGCGTGGCGTAGGGCAGATTGACGAGGAACTCGTCCACGCCGTCCCGGGCCAGTTCGCGGTCGACCGCCGACGGCAGCCCCAGCGCCCGCTCGGCGTCGACCCGGTGGAGCAGGGTCTCGAAAGCCATCCTGCGCACCCAGAAACGCGCGTGGCCGTCGGCGCCCCAGACCCACATGGGTGCGTCCAGGTCGGTCTCCGCGAACACCTCCGCCGCCTCGGCGGCGCCCTCGGCCAGCCAGTCGGCGTAACCGTCCGCCCGCTCGGGCAGGCGCAGGTCCACCTCACGGCTGGTGGGCGGCGCCTGGATGCGCCGGCGCAGCAGCACCGTGAACCACCGGTGCACGCTCCCGGCGTGCCGCACCAGATCGGTCAGGTCCCATCCGGGGCAGGTGGGCACGGGGGCCGTCATGTCGGCACCCCGTACCAGGTCCGCGAACCGGGCGGCCTCCGCCGCCACGGCCGCCCGGTGGTCGAGCTGGCCGGCTGTGTTCATGCTGGGGTGCCCCTGTCCTGCTGTCCTGGTGGAATCGATGCCCCAGGCACTCTTTCACAGCCCGGACGGGGGGTCTTCACCGGCTCCGCCCGCTCCGCCGGCGCCCTCGTGCCCCCAGAGCCCGGCCAGGTGCCCGTGCAGGACCTCCTGGGCCTGGTGCGCGGTGAGGTGTCCGATGAGGACGTGCGTGGTGAGGCCGTCCGCGAGGGCGAGCAGGGTGCGGGCCTGCTGCCGTGGGGCCGGGGGGACGCCGGCGGGCCCGTCCGCGGCGGCTTCCGCCAGGAGGCGGGCGAACATCGCCTCCAGGGCCGCGTAGTTCGTCCTGAGCGACTCGGCCAGCGGAGCGCTGACCGCCGCCTGCGCCACGAAAGCGAGCCAGACCCTGGCCTCCGCCCGGTGCTCCTCGCGCAGCAGGGCCACCTCCGTGGCCGCGTGGCCGAGGGCGGAGGCCGCCGACTGGGCCGGGCTCCGCACCAGCCGGGCCCTCACCCGTTCGGCGATCAGCTCGCCGATGTGCCCGAGGGTGAACAGCAGCATCTCCTCCTTGGTGCGGAAGCAGCGCTGGACGGCGCCCATCGACACCCCGGCCCGCCCCGCGACGTCGCGCAGGGTCACGCCCTCCAGCCCGCTCTCGTCCGCGAGCCGGCACACCGCCCCGGCGATCAGCCGGCGCCGCTCCTCGTGGTCCACCTGCCTGGGCACGTC
>NZ_JZWV01000482.1 GCF_000966975.1 Streptomyces katrae
CCCGCGCCCCCTCTCTCTTCGCCGGCTCTCCGCCGCGGGTACTCCGCAGCTTATTCGATGCGAGCGCATCGGTTCCCCGTATATGGTTCCGATGCAAACGCATCGAAACGAGGGACGGAGAACGACGTACCATGCCGGAAGCCCTGTGGCAGAAGACGGCCGCCGCACAGGCGGAAGCCGTGCGCGGCGGCGAGGTGTCCGCCGCCGAACTGGTCGAGAGCCACCTGGAACGCATCGCCGAGGTCAACCCGCGGGTGAACGCCGTCACCCAGCTGATGGCGGAACGGGCCCGCGCGGCCGCGGAACTGACGGACCGCCGCCGCGCCGCCGGCGAGGAACTCGGCCCCCTCGCGGGCGTCCCCTTCACGGTGAAGGAGACCACCCCCGTCGAAGGCGTACCGACCACCTTCGGCGTACCGCGCTTCCGCGACCTGGTCGCCCGGGCCGACGCGCCCCCCGTGGCCCGGCTGCGCGCCGCCGGGGCCATCCCCATCGGCCACGCCAACATGCCCACCCTGGTCCTCGCCGGCATGCACACCCGCAGCGAGCTCTTCGGCGACACCGCCAACCCGTGGGACCCCGCCCGCACCCCCGGCGGCAGCAGCGGCGGCGACGCGGTGGCCGTCGCCACCGGCATGGCCGCCCTCGGCCTCGGCAACGACTCCGGCGGCTCCATCCGCGTCCCGGCCCAGTTCTGCGGGGTCGCCGGACTGAAGCCCACCACCGGCCGCTTCCCCGCCGACCACCGCGTGCTCGGCCCCGAGGACCCCGGCCCCGCCTCCCAGGCGCTCGTCACCGACGGCCCGTTCGCCCGCAGCGTGGCCGACCTACGCCTGGCCTACGAGGCGCTGGCCGGCACCGACCCCCGCGACCCGCGGGCCGTCCCCGTCCCCGCCTACGGCCCTCCGCTCACCGGACCCGTGAAGGTCGCGGTGGTGGCCGACCCCGGCGGCCGCGGGGTGCACCCCTCGGTCCGCGCCGCCGTCGCCGA
>NZ_JZWV01000483.1 GCF_000966975.1 Streptomyces katrae
GGTACGAGGTGTGCGAAGTGCCGGACGTACCGCGGCTGGAGGAGACCCTCGACGCCTACGACCGCATCACCTGCACCGAGTTCGCCCCGGCCTGGCCGGCGGTCCGCACCCTGCTCGGAGAGGGCGGGGACCGCTACATCCAGCTGGCCATGGAACGCACGCCGCCCGCCACCGCCGCCGAACTCGTCGGGCTGATGGGCACCTGGCTCGGCATCCGGCGCTCCTGGGCCGAGTTCCTCGACGCCCACCCGCTGGTCCTCGGCCCCTCCTTCACCGAGCCCCCGGTCGAGCCCGGACTGGAGTCACGCGACCGGGCGGGCCGGGACCGCGTGGCCTCCGGCATGCGCCTGTGCACGGCGACCAGCTTCGCCGGAGTCCCGGCCGTGGCGGTCCCCACCGGCCTGCGCGACGGGCTGCCCGCCGGGGTCCAGATCATCGGCCGGGCCTTCCGCGAGGACCTCTGCCTGGCCGCCGCCCAGGCGGTGGAGGACCGCCTCGGGGTCCTCACGCCCGTCGACCCCCGGAGCTGACTCCCGGCCGGGGCTACCCCCCGGCCGGGGCGAGCGTCGCCGGAGCCGGGCCGTCCGGGCGGACCGTGAGGCCGTACGAGGCCCCGCCCGGGACCGAGGAGAACGCCGGCACGTACCGGGGCAGCAGGTGTTCCAGCAGCACCGTCGTCTCCCGCAGCGCGAACTGCGTGCCCAGACAGGCCCGGGGCCCGATCCCG
Source organism: Streptomyces katrae (assembly GCF_000966975.1). Classification (GTDB taxonomy): domain Bacteria; phylum Actinomycetota; class Actinomycetes; order Streptomycetales; family Streptomycetaceae; genus Streptomyces; species Streptomyces katrae. Next base: position 728 of record NZ_JZWV01000483.1, read on the forward strand.
AACGGCAGGTAGGCGCCCGTCGCGGTGGGGCGCCGGCCCCCGGCCGTGAAGCGCCGGGGGTCGAAGCGCTCCGGGTCCGGCCACAGCCCCGGATCGCGGTGCGTCAGGTACGGGCAGACCAGTACGTCGCTGTCCGCCTCCACCGCGAACCCGGCCACGGTGTCGGCCTCCGCCGTGTACCGGGGCAGGATCCAGGCCGACGGGTACAGCCGCAGCGTCTCGCTGACCAGCGCCTGGACCGCCTCCCTGCGCTCCGGCGATCCCCCGGCCCCGGCCGCGAGCGCCTCCCGGCGGGCCTGCGGGTACCGGTCGAGCAGCAGGTACAGCCAGGTGAGGGTGGTGGCGGTGGTCTCGTGCCCGGCCACCAGCAGGGTCACCAGCTCGTCGCGCACCAGCGCGTCGGTGTACTCGGGGCGCTCCTCGCCGGCGTCGACCAGCACCTGGAGCAGCCCCGGCCCGTCGGGGCCGGGCTCCCCGCGCCGGGCGGCGGCCACCGCCTCCCGGGCCACCGCGTCGATCCGGGCCAGGTCCCCGGCCACCGACTCCCGTGCCTCCACGGCATCGGCCGGCAGGGTCGGCAGCGCCGCCACCACGGCCGCGACGGAGGCCAGTTCACGGGCGGTGGCCGGGTCCAGGGGGTGCCCGGTGAGGGAGCGCCAGATGGTGTCCAGGGCGAAGTGGCGCATCTCCTCCCCGAGGTCGAAGACCTCCCCGGTACGCGCGTACCGGCGGCGGCGGTCCGGGCGGCCCCGGCGATCCGCTGCTCGTACCGGCGCATCCCCGGCCCGGTGAACTGCGACTGCAGCATCCGCCGTTGACGCTTCCAGGCCTCGCCGGTCGCGGAGAGCACCCCGTCACCGATCAGCAGCCGGGCCCGGTGCGAGCGTTTGACGTACCGGTCCGGGTGCAGCGCGAGCACGTGCCGCACGGCCTCGGGCCCGGTGACCAGCACGGTGGGCCGGGGCCCCAGCCGGACGGCGGCGACCCCGCCGAGCCGCTCGCGCGTCCGCGCCAGCAGCTCCACCAGCTGCCCCCGCCCGGCACGCCACGACTCCACGGCCGCCGCGTCCAGTTCGGGTACGGGTACGGGTCCTGCGCCCGCTCCGGCCGGCTGCCGGGGGAGCTGGGCGGGGGCGGCGTCTGTGGCCACGGGACTTCTCCTGTCCGGCCGTCGGCCCGGCCGTCGAGAGGTGCTGGACACCCCGGACTGTACGCGGACGGACGGCCCCGCACCGGCCGTACGGCGGGTTGTCAGACCCAGTGCTGGGCGCAGCGCAGCAGCTCGGTGTGCAGCAGCGATAACCGGTAGTCCTGGAGCGCTCCGTTGCGTACCGCGAGGTACAGCGTGTTGATCGGCGGTTCCTCCGGCTCCAGGAGGGTGACCACTTCCCCGGTCTCCAGGGCCATGTGGCCCAGGCAGCGCGGGAGGACCGCGATACCCGCCCCGGCCGTCACGGCGGCGAGGATGCCGCGCAGGTCGGGGACGACCGCCCCCACGTGCACGTCGGGTTCGGTGCCGAAGACGTGCCGCCAGTACTGGGTCACCAGCGGCAGCGTCTCCGCGTAGGCGATGAGGGGGACCTTTTCCAGCCGGGAATCCCCGAATTCCGCGATCCCGCCGGCGAACGCCTCCTCCGCCAGCTGCGGCGAGGCGACCAGCACCAGTTCCTCGTCGCACAGCGGCGTCGCTTCGATTCCGCGCCGCCTCGGGCGGATGGTCGAGATGACCATGTCGAGGAAGCCCTCACCGAGGCGGGACAGCAGCTCGTGACTGACTCCGGTCTGTATGCGTACGTCGGTTCCCGAGGCCACCAGACCGGCGACCGGCGGGATCACCCGGGTGGAAGCCAGTTCCGCAGTGGCGCCCAGGCGCAGCGGCCGGTCTCCTGCGACGGGTGTGAAGTGCCGGTCGATCGCCGCGTTCAGTTCGACGATGGACTCGCACACGTCCTGGGCGAGGACCGTGCCGCGCGGTGTGGGGACCGTTCCCCGGGTGGTGCGTTCGAAGAGCCGGTGCCCGATCTCCAGCTCCATACTGCGGATCTGCTGCGTCACCGACGGCTGTGACATGCCCAGCTGCCGTGCGGCCTTGGTGATCGATCCGGTGTGGTAGACGGCCATGAACGTCTGAAGCCAAGACAGTTGCATCGAGAAGCCGGCCCCCTGCATCCGGCCCTGTGCACAGCGCGCCGTTCGGCGTGGTCCGTGCTGCCCCCTCGGCGGGCGGGCGCCCGGTGTTGCCGGTCCCCGCCCGCCGAGGCTCTCTCATACCGCGAACTCGCGCCCCCCGTTCACGGGCCGGTCACGCAGCACGCTGCGCTGGACCTTCCCCGAGATCGTCAGCGGGAGGCTGTCAGTGAAGTGTACGACTCTGATCATCTTTTCAGGCGGGAGGACGGTCGCCGCGTGGGTGAGGATCGCCCGCGCACTGGACGCGTCCGGCTCCCAGCCGGAGGCCGGCACCACGAACGCCTTCGGGACGAACAGACCCTCCTCGTGCGGGACCGGAACGACCGCGGCCTGTGCGACCGCCGGATGGCCGAGGATCGCGGTCTCGAGCTCCAGCGGGGCGATGCGGTGGTCGAACGACTTGAACATGTCGTCGTCCCGCCCCCGGTAGGAGATCGCTCCCGACGGGGAGACGGTGACCAGGTCCCCGGTGTGGTACAGCCCCCCGGCGAACGCCTCGGCCGTCCGCTCCTCGTCCCCCAGGTAACCGGCCATGATCCCCGCCGGGCGCTCCTCCAGGTCGACGCACAGCTGCCCCGCCCGGCCGGGCCCGACGTCGCGGCCGGTCACCTCGTCGACGACCCGTATCCGGTAACCGGGCATCGGCCGGCCCATCGCGCCCGGCTCCGGTACCCGGCCGGGCGGGTTGCCCACCTGGCACGTGGTCTCCGTCTGCCCGTACCCGTCCCGCAGCCACACCCCCCAGGCCGCCCGGACCGGGTCGATCAGCGAAGCGTCCAGGGGTTCACCCGCCGACGTGGCCTCCCTGAGCCCCGCCGGCCGTGCGCCGAGGCCGGCCGCGACCATCCCCCGCCACACCGTGGGCGGAGCGCAGAAGGTGCTCACCCCCGCCTCCCGCAGGGCGGTGAGGATCCGCTCCGGGTGCGGCGCCGGATCCCGGAACACCACCAGGGAGGCCTCGGCGTTGAACGGCACGAACAGGGAACTCCAGGCGTGCTTCGCCCAGCCCGGCGCCGAGATGTTCAGGTGGACGTCCCCGGGACGCACACCGTTCCAGTACATGCCCGACAGGTGTCCGACCGGATAGCTGGTGTGGGTGTGCACGACCATCTTGGGCAGCGACGTCGTACCGGAGGTGAAGTAGCAGAACAGCGGGTCGTCGGCCCCCGTCGCGGCGTCCGGCTCGAAACCGCCCGGCTGTTCCCGGGACTCCTCGTACGGGACCCATCCGGGAGGCGCCGTACCGGTGCACAGGGGAGTCCAGGAGCCGGGCACCTCCCGGAACTTGGGTGTCAGTTCCGGTTCGGTGACCACGTGCCGTACCCCGGCGCGGCGGATCCGGTCCGCGAGGTCCCCCGCCGGCGCCGACGGATACGTGGGGACCAGGACCGCGCCCAGTTTGATGCCCGCGAGGATCGTCTCCCACAGCGCGACGCCGTTGTTCAGGCAGACCAGCAGCCGGTCGCCGCGGCGGACGCCGTTCGTCCGCAGCCAGGACGCCACCTGGTCCGACCGTGCCGCCAAGTCCTGGAAGGAGACCGACTCCTCACCGTCCGGCCCCAGTACCCGCACCGCGGTCCGCCGGTTGCCGGCCGCTGTCACGTCGAACCAGTCCAGCGCCCAGTTGAAGCGCTCCAGGCGGGGCCAGGAGAACAGGCGGTGGGCGCGGTCGAGATCGGTGCGGGTCTCCAGCAGGATGTCGCGGGCCGCCCGGAACGCGGCCGTCGCCTTGGGGTCGTTGCCCGTCATGCGGCCCGCTCCCGCACACCGACGTCCTGCAGCACGGCTTCGGCGATCGCGGCGGCGTCCTGCCTGAACAGCGTGTTCAGCCCGGGCTTTCCGCTGCCCACCTGGGTGAACCAGCGGGTGTGCTCGGTGGGGATGCCCAGCGCGTACAGGTCCTCGTGGACCGTGCCGTCGGCGGCGACCACCCGGAACGGCGAGCGGGTGATGGCCAGTCCGCCCGTGGGGTGGCCGTCGCCGAGGGGGCCGGTGCGCCGGTACTCGGATATCACCCCCGACGCCAGCATCGCCCGTGTCAGCCAGGAGGTGTCCCGCCGCAGGTCGGGCGTGGGGATGCGGGCGTCGATCAGCACGGCCGCCCGCCGCTGTGAGCCCGCCACGCGCGGCGAGGACACGGTGAACATGCCGGTTTCCTCGCAGGTGTCGAAGCGGGTCTCGGGGCCGGCGATCTCCACCGTGCCCCGCTCGACGAGCGCCACCAGCTGCTCGACCCGCTCCACGGGCGGACCGGCGGACAGCAGCGCGTTGCCGGGCAGGAAGTCGCGTACGAACTCGGTGTCGTGGCTGGCGGGCAGCAGCCCGCCGAAGTCCGTTGCCTCCCGCACCACGGCCCGGGTGTCCCGCAGGACGTCCAGGGCGGCCTTCAAGGGCCCCCGGGCGTTTCCGAGGTACGCCTGGCGCAGGTCCTCCCGCATCACCTCCAGCAGCCGGGCATGGAACGCCGCGGGGGACGCGAAGCCCTCACCGGTGAAGGGACGGGCCAGCTTCTCCAGGTCCAGCGGCGGCAGTTGGCCGGTGCCGCCGGTCTCCCGGTGCGTCTTCTGGTAGACGTGTTCGAGTTCCTGGAGGATCAGCGGCAGCACATGCCGGGCGAACGACAGCTGCTCGTGCCCGTTCGCCCGCTTCTGCCGTGCCTTCGCGGCCTCGATCGCCTGCCTGGTCAGGAAAACCGGCTGATAGGTGTGGTCCGGCGCCTTCTGGTTCACCCCCCGCGCGGGGATCGGCAGAGAACTGCGGGACCCGGCCACGATCCTCGGTTCCTGCCCGGACGGCAGGTATTCCAGCCGCCCCTCGTCGTTCCGCTTGAACTCGCCGCCACGGCCGACGGTCAGGGCGAGCATCACGTCGTAGAACGACAGCCCGAGCCCCTTCACCGCCACGGTCGTGCCGGCGGGGATCGTGCGCGTGCCGAGCGGCATGTCGGCGGCCGAGTCTCCGTGGAGGTAGTGCACGCCGTCACGGCTTTCGGCGAAGTCGCGCATGCGCTGCTCGAACGCGTCGGGGGAGTTGACCGGGTGACCGGTGGCGAGGAGGACCTGATCGGCGGCGACGAGGAACGGCGCCTGGTCCAGTTCCACCAGCCACCCGCCCACCGGCCGCCGCTCCAGCCCGGTCACCCTGCGGTTCAGGGCGATCAGTTCCACATGTGCGGGCAGGTTCTGGCGGACCGTGTGGAACACCGACTTCAGGTAGCGCCCGTAGGTGCGGCGGCTGGCGTAGTCGTCCGGCCCGAGGTCCTTCTCCCCCTCGGTGCCCCGGGCCCACTCGTCCAGCGCCGGGCCGGCGCCGGGCCGCCACGGTCCACCGTCCGGGACACCGGAGTACATGGTGATCTGCCCGGCCACCGTGTTCATCGTGTACCAGTCGTCCTGGTCGGTGCGCCACACCCGCCCGGCACCGACCTCGGTGTCGTCGACGGCGTAGATGCGGAGCGGCTGTTCGGGGTCGCTGCCGGCGAGCCGGGCGGCCATGGCCTCGATCACGGAGATGCCGCGCGGCCCGGTTCCGACCACGACCAGAGTGCGGGGCAGGCAGCCGCCACGAGTGTTGATCATCATCGTCACACCTTCGAAGGAGAGGAAGTGAGCCCGCTGCGGCCCCGGCCCCGTTCGAGGACGGGCCCGTCGAAGCGGCGCTGCACGTGGGAGAGCATCGTCAGGAAGCCGTCGGCGGTCAGCCGTCCGGCGCCGGCCGGGGCCACGGCCCGCACGGGCATGGATCCGGCGGACAGCCATTGCAGCCGGCCGCCCTGGTCCACGTAGGCGCGGGACTTCCCGGCGTTGTCGGCGTGCAGGCAGAACGGCACGTCCAGCAGGCCGCGGGAGAAGGCCTTCAGCAGAGCCCGGCCCACATCGGGATCCAGTTCGAGGACGCTCTCCACCAGGGTGCGGGCCTCCTCGTACAGGCCGCTGTCGTCCGCCTCCGGCACCGTGGTGGGATCGGCGCCACGGGCCGCCCCGGCGGCTTCCTCCAGGGCGTACACGTTGTCCGCGACGGTCGGGATGCGGAACGCCTCCGCCGCGGTCTTCACGATCAGCCGCTCCGTGCCCGTCACCTGCGCCAGGACGGCGCTGGACCGCAGCAGCTCCATCGCCCCGGCCTCGGTCTGCGGGAACACGCCCATGTACGTGTAGAGCACGACGTGCCAGGCCACCCCGTCCAGGTACTCGGAGGCCAGGCGGCGCATCGCCGCGAGCGCTTCCCGGTCCTGGGGGAAGCTGGTCTGCTGCGCGTAGCTCAGGGAGACACTGGTCAGCCCGTGCCGGCGGAAGAAGATTCCCTCCAGGACGCTGATCGCGACCAGGAGGGCCGGCGGGCACATCTGCCCGAGCATGCACCCGCCGAAGGACTCCAGGTGCGCACCCGGCACCCGTTCGGCCAGCACCTCACAACTGCGGGCCCAGGCGTCCACGGCGTCCCTCAAGGGCGTGCGGCTGTACGGGAGGCAGTAGGAGACGGGGCCGCCTTCCGTGGCGTCCAGCCCGGCGTCGGCCAGGGCCTCGACGATCCCCAGGGGCAACGGGGAACCGTGCCGGACCTGGATGGCGAACCGCGGGTCGTCCAGGGCGTCGATCATCCGGCGGGTCTCCTCCGCGCCGTGGGCGACGATCGGGAACCCGTTCAGGTCGCTGCCCTCGGCGAGGGCCTTGCGGGCGGAGGCGTGGTCGCCCACGCGGGTGTAGCTGTCCAGGGTGATCGTGCCGACGGTGGCCGCCCGCGCCCGGCGCACGGCCGCCAGCCCGGCCCGCATGTCGGCCGGCAGCGGCATGCCCATGCGCGGCTGCACCACCAGCACCCCGCGGGCCGCGGCAGCCGCCACCGCCCCGGCGAACCGCCCCTGGGGCGGTACCGCGGTGCCGGTCATGCGGTCGCCTCCAGCTCGACCGCATGCGGCGCGAGCTCCAGGTAGGAGCGGAACGGCTCGATGCCGGCGGAGTCTTCGAAGACGGCGTCGAACCCGGCGTCCATCAGCCGCTGCCCGAACACCGACGAACCGCGGGTGCCGAGCTTGCCGCCGATGACCACCGGCAGCCGCGACAGATCCGGCTCGGCCCGCAGCGCGGTGATCAGGCGCTCCCCGTCCAGGGCGCCGTGGCCGTTGACGCTGGAGATCACCACCATGTCCGGCCGGTGCCGACGGCATTCGGCGATCAGCAGATCGTCCGGGACGCAGGAGCCGATGTTCACGACGTCATTGCCCATCTCCTCCAGCAGCAGCTGAAGGAAGACGAGGTTCCAGGTGTGCGAGTCGGACGAGGTGCTGGAGACCAGCACCCGGGGTTTCCCCGCATGGGCGGGGTGGCTACCCTTTGCGGTCGAGGGCAGAGCCATGGATCTCACTCCCAAGCGTGATTCGAATGGTTGTGCCTTTGCCAAGGGCTGCGCCCCCGGGACTGTCCAGAGACCCGGGGGCGCAGCGTTTTCCGCAGCCTTACGGGGTGTCAGGCCGCCGAGGTCACCTCGCGGATCGGCTTGCTCGGTGTGCGCGCCTCGGCCGGCTTCGTGCGGATCGCGAGCACGGTGCAGCCGGACGACGACGACATGCGGTGCTCGGTGCCGGGGCCCTCCACCACCAGGTCGCCCTTGAAGTACGAGACGCCGTCCGAGTGGTCGAGCTGTCCGTCGAGGACCAGCATGAGCTCGTATCCGGTGTGCTCGTGGAAGTCGCCGTGGGCGGTCGGCGGGAACCGCAGCAGCAGGCCGACGGAGTCCTCGCCCTGCTCGGCGTCCGGAGCCCACAGCACGTGGTGCTCCACGCCGATCCGGCCCGGTTCGTCCCACGACGACCAGGTGATGTCCGTCAGCTCGAAGCCGCTGCGGAACACGTTCCTGATGTACTCGATCTCAGCCGACATCGGTTCCTCACTCTCGGGTAGGGGGGTTCAGCGGCCGTTGTGGTGCGTGCCGTTGAAGTAGGTCTGCGCCTCGCGCCACACGTCGCGGGCGAGCTTGCGGCCCTGGGTGTCGGCCACGGTGTGGTCGAACTCCCAGTGCACGCCGCCGTAAAGGCGGGAGTCGCCGACTTCCTTCGCCGCGGCGCTGAACGTGGGCCACTTCAGGGCGATGTCCTGACTGGGCATGTTCTTTTCGATCTTCGAGCTGCCGGCCTTGATCAGGCCGCTGCCGCCGAAGGAGTCGGAGCCGGTGTACTGCTTGAGGATCTCCGCCCCGGCGGCGGTGAAGCCGGTGTGGCCGGACCCGTACGCGGCGAACGCGGGGGTCTTCAGGTAGGGCTGCCAGGTGGCGCCGTCGATGGTCTGCGTGCCCTGGTTCGGCCCGGCGTAGCCCTGGATCTTCTGGCCGGCGTACATGTAGCGGATCATCGTGACGGGGCGGCCGTAGTCGTAGGAGACCTTGGTCTGCCAGTCGGCGCGTGCTTCGTCGCCTTCGGCGATGTTCAGCGCGAAGAACATCTTCACGTCCTCGTCGAGGCCGTGCCGGTCACGCCGGGAGACGAACGCCGCCCACTCCTGCGGGATCGACGAGGACGTGCCGGCGCCGTACTGCCAGTACTCGGCGAGCGCCTTCTCCTTCTCCGTCAGGTTCGCGTTGCGTTCCAGCGCCTTGGCGATGGCGGCACGGGATTCCTTGCTCCCGTACTTCGGCGGCGGGGGCGGGAGGTAGCGGTCCGGGTTCTTGACGAGGAACGGCTTCATCGAGGCGAACTGCGGGGTGAGGAAGTTGTGCACCATGCCGTTCACCCGCTGCGGCGCCCAGCGGGACGGGTCCACGATCGCCGACTTGTCGAAGGCGGCCACGTCCTGCGGTGGGTTGACCGGCGCGTAGTAGTTCTCCGGTACCGCGTACGACGGCGTGGCCAGCTGGTTGGAGCCGTCCTCGTGACGGACCTTGGTGACCGCCGCGACGGCCTTCGCCGCGACGTCCGCCGGCGAACCCTTCCGCGGCGCGGCGGCCTCGGCCGGGTCGTAGCCCAGCTCGGTCAGCTTCGCGTCGAAGGCGGCCTTCTGCCGGGGGAACAGATCCGTCAGGGCGAGCGCCGCGGCGAACGACACCGCCTTGCGCTTGTTCTCGTAGGTCCGCTCCGCACGGGGGCGGCGCAGCTCGCCGCCGAGCTGGGTCCCCACGGCCCTGTCGTCGTAGCCGGCCCACGCGTCGTAGACCGCCTCGTGCACGACGGCGAACGTACGGGCGCCGACGGGGGGCGGGGTCGGGTGCTCCGAGCCGATGTGATTGACGGTGAGCGCCGTGGTGATCTCCTTGTTCCACTGGAGGACCACGTTCTCCGCGTCCGCCTGGCCGGCGGCGCGCTCGTGGGGGACTGCCGCGTGCGCCGGCAGCGTCACGGCCGTCAGGGCGACCGCGATGGCCGCGGACAGCACCAGGTGACGGCGGGGGGCATGCTTGTTCATGATCGGGAAGTCCTTTGTTCTGCTCGGCGTCCTACTCGGCCCAGGCGGAGTTCTTGATGACGTCCACGAAGTTCGGGCGGACGTAGCCGTCGGTGTAAGCGGCCAGTACGTCGGCCTTGACGTTGCCGAACGTGGTGCCCGGACGGCGGGTGATCCCGTCGTTGAAGGCCTGGAGGATGTTGTTCTTGAAGTCGGGCCGGGGGTGGGCGGCGACCACGGCGGCCCGGGTCTCCTCCGACACGTCGTGGTAGCCGAGTCCGAGGACGTCGAGTTCGACGCCGGCCGTGACGAGGGCGATCTCCGGAGCCATGCGGGTGGGGATCTCCGGGGTCGTGTGCAGGGCGATCGCCTCCCACACGATCCGGGCGCTGTCGGCGTCCACGCCCCGGGCGAGGAGGAACTTGCGGGCCTCGTCCGCACCGTCGATCTCGAAGCGCTGGTCGTTGTCCCGGTACGGCTCGGTCAGGCCCAGGTCGTGGAACATGGCTCCGACGTACAGGAGTTCGGGGTCGAAGGAGAGCCCGCGGTTCGCGCCCTGGAGCGCCCCCCACACGAACACGCGGCGGGAGTGGTGGTAGATCAGGTCGTCCGTGGCCTCACGGATCAGTTCGGTGGCTTCCTTCGCCAGCTTGCTGTCCGGAATCTTGATACCGGCGATCTCGCTCATGACAGTGACCCTTTTCGATTCGAATGCATGGAGGAGGAAGAAAGGTGAACGGGGCGGGAAAGGCGGCGGAATTCACCACCAGTAGGCCGGGTAGCGGGAACCGGCCCGGGTGCGTCCGGCGATGATCCCGATCAGGACGAGAACGGCCGTGGCCAGTACCAGAAGCGGAAGGAAGAGTGCCGCATCCGGTTTTGTCGCCACCACGATCACCGCCGTCGCGGCGGCCGGCGAATGCGGAGTCCGGGCCAGCTGCATCACCCCCAGCGCCAGACCTCCCGCAACCGCCGCGGCCCACGCCGAACCACCGGCGGCCCAGAGCACGACGAAGCCGGTCACGGCGGAGAGGAACTGCCCGCCGATGACACTGCGCGGCTGCGACAACGGGAGGCCGGGAGCGCCGTACACCAGTGCCGCGCTCGCCGCGAGCGGCGGGATCAGCAGGACCTGGTCCAAGGCTTTCCCCGCGGCCACGAGGGCCACGAGCCCGGTGACCGAAGCCGCGGTCGCTGTGGCGACCGCACCCCAGCCGGGGCGCGGCGGCGCCTTGCTCACCCAGGCCCTCGAAGGGGACTCTTGCGTGGATGTCCGGGATGCGGGCATGTTTTCAGCCTCCTTGATATCGGTGGACACCGAGGAGAGAAACCAGCCTGAAAACAGCAGAGAACATCCGTGCCTGGAACAGGGATGTGGCCATCGGCCTTTCCCGGCCGGCCGGTTCGTGCTGTGGTAAATCCCCCGGTTTTGCGTCGCCTCGCGGCGATGACTGAAAACTACGGGAGGGAAGTTCGAGCATTCAAATAACCAGCGGCGTGAGGGGGCATAGGCAGGCTTGCCCACAAGTCTGCCTATGCCCCCGGCAGGTGGCTCTATGGCCGGCCGGTAAACCCGGCCTGACCTGCCCCGCGACCACACCGCCCCGGTGCCGCCCCACCGGGGCGGTACCCCGCTTCGCCGTCCACATACCGAGCATTGAGACGCGCGTCACCCACCGCACACGGACGTGACGCCGTCGCCGCCGACCTGTTCAAGCCACCACTCCGGGCGGCCAGAGGTGCGACTTCCGGCCTGCCGGGACGCCCGGCCGCAGGGACGGACGCTCAGCCCCCGACGGGGCCCTCGGCGCCGTCCGGCAGCTCGTAGACGCGTCCGTCCACGCCGGCCCGGTACAGGCGGCCTGCGGCGAAACCCCCGCCGCCGCGTCCGTACACGAGCTGCGTGGACAGGCGCAGTTCCGGGCCGGAGGCCACCGCGCACAGCGTCCCGTCCTCCACCCTCCACACCTCGCCCGCCGCGTGGGTGGCGATCAGTGGCCGGCCCCGTCCGTCGAGGGTGAGTCCGTCCGGCAGGCCCACCGCGTCGGTTCCCGTGGCCGTGACCCACCGTCGCGGGTGTCCCGGGTCCGCGGCGGGGATCCGGTACACGCCGGGTGCGAGGGTGGTCTGGACGACGTACACCTCCGCCCCGTCCGGGGAGACCGCGATCCCGTTGGGTTGCGGCACCCGGGCCCACGCGGGGTCCACCCGGCGGTCCGGGGTGACGCGGCCGATGGCCGTACCGCCCAGGGTCGTCGTGTACACGGTCCCGTCGGGTGCCAGGGCGACCCCGTCGATCCCGCCGAGCCCCGAGGCGTACACGCCGACGTCCCCGGTCTCCGGGTCCACCTCCAGCAGCTTCGAGACCGGCAGCAGGTCCCCGGTCAGCGAGTGCGCGAGGTCGTTGCCCGTGCCCACGAGCAGCTTGCCGTCCTCGCGGACCACGATCCCGCCGTTGGCGCCGATGTTCCCGGTGAGCGCGACGGGGGCCGCGCCCGGCGCGTCGATGCGGTAGACGCGGCCGCTGAAGTACGCGGTGGCGAACATCCGGCCCCGCCGGTCCACCGCGATCGACTCCGTCCAGTCCGGCACGTGGGCCACCTGCACCGGCCCGCCTCCCGCACCGGAGGAACCGCAGCGCGGCGCCGCCCCGGCCGGCGCGGCGGGTACGAGCACCCCGGCCCCCAGCACGCCCAGCACGGCCAACGCCGTGGTCCCGCGCCCGCGTCGGCGTACCCCGCCGCGCGACAGTCCGTTCCGCCCCATCGGTTCCCCTCCCCGGCCCGGGGCCGTGCGCCCCGTGCAGTATCGGCCCGGAGGCGCTGCCAGACGACGGGTTCCCGGGCCAACTCCGCCCGCGGGCAGGCCGGAACCCTCCCCTCGCAGGCCCGCGAGCCGGGTGCTTGCCGCGACCACAGGGACGCATGTGACGATGACCCCGGCACATCCGCACCACATGGGGGGACCATGCGCACCCGTACCACCACCGCCGGCCTCGCCGCCACCCTCGCGGCCCTGCTCGCCCTGTCCGGGTGCACCTCCTCGGACGGCGGCCCGCACGCGGCCACGGGCACCCCGGCGGCCGCGCCCGCGCCCGTGCAGGGCGGCGGATCCGGGTACGAGGGCCCCCGCCCGCAGGACCAGAACCTGCTGGCCTGGACCGGCGACCCCAACGACGCGGGGCACGTCACCGCCCAGTCGGCGGCGGGGGTCGGCGGCCGGATCACCCTGGTGCGGATCGGCCTGCGCGAGCAGATCACCTGGTCGAACATCTGGCTGGGCCTGGCCGGCGTCGACGCGAACGCCCAGCTCTCCAACTGCTACCTCGGCGTGTACGACGCCACCGGCAAGCTGGTCGCGTCCACCGCCGACATCTCGCCCCAGCTGATGACCGACGCGGTGGCCAAGCCGCTGCCCCTGACCAAGCCGTTCACCGCGGGCACCGGCACCTACTTCATCGCGCTCCTGCTGAACGGCAACTGGGCCACCAACGCCCTCACACTGAAGGCCACCGGCGCCGGCATCTCCGTGAACGCGGGTCTGACGCCCCCGGCCCTGCGCTACAGCACGGTCCTGACCGGACAGACCTCCCTGCCGGCCACCCTCAACCTCGCCGAGCAGTCCACCAGCACCATCAACACCGGCTGGGGCAGTCAGTGGTACGGGGTCTCCTGACCGGTCCCGCAGCCGGGACCGGTCAGGCGGGCTTGGTGAGGGAGAAGGGGGTGACGGTCACCTTGTTGTCGCACTCCGCGAACTGCCCGTCGTCCATGCCGATCTGGTGCGCGCCCGCGCCCGGGACACGGATGACGAGGGTGGGGAAGACCACCGGCGTGGAGCCGGACACGCAGTAGCCGTCCGCCTCGCCCTGGACGTTGACGAAGGTCAGCTTCGTCCAGGCGCGGGCCCCCGGGGTGAGCGTCACCGGGGCGGCCGTGCCGCTGTTGGTGGTGGCCAGCGGGAGGTTCTTGTCGGGCGACCCGTTGCCCGCGCCCGCGACCTGCGGGAAGCCGTTCAGGGTGCAGGCCGTGTGGCTGGTCACCGAGATGAGCACGGCCCCCGTCCCGGTGCCGGGAGGGCGGACGTCCGCCAGGTGGGCCGGGGAGACCTCGATGTCCTGCATGGTGCAGGCCTTCGCCTTGCCGCCGGAACCCGGCGCCGAGGCCGTCGGCTTCGCGCCGCCGCCCGTGCCGCCGGTGGAGGAGGAGCCCCCGGAGC
>NZ_JZWV01000484.1 GCF_000966975.1 Streptomyces katrae
GAGACAGCCCCGGAGCCCCCGGAGCCCGCAGAGCCGCCGGAACCCCCGGTGCCGCCCGTGGCTCCCGTGCCTCCCGTGCCGCTCCCGGCGGGCGTCGCCTGGGCCGGTCCCGAGGCCGCGGGCGGGGTGGTGGGCTGGGCGGGCGCGCCGGAGTCCCCGGTCGGTCCGCAGGCCGTCATCAGGGCGGTGGCCGCCGCGGCCGCCGCCAGTGCCGCCGCCGTGCGCCGAACGCCTGCCGTGTACTGCATGGGGTGCTCCCGTTGGTTCATGTCCGGTCCCGCGCCGGCACTCGCGTCCAGGGTCACGCGTCCCGGACCCGCCAGGTTGCGAGGACGCGGCGCTGTGGCGGTTCCGTGACATGACCAGGACGTACGTGGCACGGGGCGGCGGCCCGCCGCCCGGCCCCGCCTCCCGTTCCCCCAGGGGGATTCTTTTCGGCCCTGCGTTCCGGCCACCCGGCTCATGTGACGCATCCGGCGATCTTGTAGAAGAAAGGCGGCAATGAGCCAGTGAACCCGTCTGATCGGCACCTTGCGGGGCAGAACAACAAGCCCACGGGGCACGCCTGTTGACTGGGGCAACATCTGAGTCCAGCAGCCGAGACGAACTGTGCGGTAATCCAACCGGAGCCGCGCTTTGCGGATAGGTTCTGAACGTCGCCGCCGCACCCGGGACACGGGGTCCGAGCGGGGAATCGCGGCGACAGGGACGTGACCACTCCCATGACAACAGCAACCCGGACCAGCGCCTTCCGCGTTGACCCCTACACCCCGCACTGCCAGGTCATCGCGGGCGAGGGCGACCACGCCGTCATCGGCATCTCACCCGGTAACTCCTATTTCTCCGCCCAGCGCGTGCACGCGCTCGCCGAATGGGCCCTCGACAACTTCCGGCAGGCCGATCTCATCTACACCGACCTGCACGTGGCCGAAATGTATGTGGCCATGGGCTATCCGGAGGACGAGGCCCGTCGTAAAACGGTCAAGAACCTCCGTGGCGTACGTGCCAAGGTGACCAACGCCGTGGCCGATATAGACCCGTCGGGCACGCGGCTCCGCGGCAGACCGATGTCCTCCCTCCAGGGCATCCCCGCCTACGACCGCATGCACGCCGACCTGCTGGAACGGCTCGGCACCGATCCGGCGTTCGCCCAGACCGCGAACGAACTCGTGGACATCTTCCTCTCCTCGAAGGTGCTCGGCGGCCAGCAGGCCACCGCACACCAGCGGAAGGTCTGCCTCGACTACGTGTGCGCCGAAGCACCCCTGTTCCTCGACACCCCCGCGATCCTCGGTGTCCCCTCCTCGCTGAACTGCTACCACCAGGCGCTGCCGATGGCGGACCTGCTCTACTCGCGCGGCGCCGGACTGCGGGCCTCCCGCAACCAGGGCCACGCCGTCGTCACCCCCGCCACCGAAGGAGACCAGCTGTGACCACCCACGCGGAGCCGATCCTCGACTTCCCCTTCACGTGGGACGGCACCCACCTGCCTGCCCAGATCGGCGAACTCGCCCCGGTCGTGAAGGTACGCACCATCGCCGGAGCGGAGGCCTGGCTGGTCTCCTCGTACGAGCTCGTCAAGCAGGTCCTCGAGGACGACCGGTTCAGCCTGAAGAACACCTCCGACCCGGGGGTGCCCCGCCAGTACGCGCTGACGATCCCGCCCGAGGTCGTCAACAACATGGGCAACATCACCGGCGCCGGCCTGCGCAAGGCCGTCATGAAGGCGATCAACCCCAAGGCCCCCGGCCTCCAGGAGTGGATGGAGGAGCACGCCGCCGAGCTCGTCGAGCGGATGCTCAAGCACGGCGCCCCCGTCGACATCCGGTCCATGTTCACCGACCCCTTCTCGGAGGCGATGCACTGCCAGATCCTCGGCATCCCGCACGAGGCGGCCCCGCTGCTCTCCGAGTCGCTGCCGATCGCGTTCATGAACAGCCCCCGGGAGATCCCCGCTGCGCGGCTGAACTGGGACCGCGACATCGCCTACATGACCGCCCGCCTCGACGACACCGAGCAGGGCCTCATCGGCGACCTCGCGAAGCTGCGCGGCACCGAGGGCTACGAGCACGTCAGCGACGAGATGTTCGCCACCGTCGGCGTCACCCTGTTCGGCGCGGGCGTCATCTCCACGGCCGGTTTCCTCGCCATGGCACTGGTCACCCTGCTCACCCACCCGGAGGAGGCAGACCACCTCGCCGACCACCCGGAGCTGATGCCCCAGGCCGTGGACGAGCTCCTGCGCATCAACCTGTCCATCGGGGACGGCCTGCCCCGCCTGGCCATGGAGGACATGACCCTCGGCGAGGTCGAGGTGAAGAAGGGCGAGCTCGTCCTCGTCCTGCCCGAGGGCGCCAACTTCGACCCCTCCGTGTTCCCGGACCCGCACCGCCTCGACTTCACGCGGGCCAACTCCTCCGCCCACTTCTCCTTCGGCGGCGGCTCCCACTACTGCCCCGCCACGGCCCTCGGCAAGAAGCACGCCGAGATCGGCCTGCGCGCCGTCCTCGCGGCCATGCCCCGGCTGCGGCTGGCCGTTCCGGTCGAACAGCTCGTGTGGCGCACCGGCTTCATGAAGCGGCTGCCCGAGCGCCTGCCGGTGATGTGGTGACCGCGGACCGCTCCCGCTGACGGCACGACGAGGCCCCCCACCCCGGACGCGGGGCGGGGGGCCTCGGCCGTTCAGCTGCCGGAGGAGAGGTTTCCGGAGAGGACCGGGATGTTGTCCAGGATGTGCGAGAGGGACTCGTCACCCTTGGCCTGGGTGGAGA
>NZ_JZWV01000485.1 GCF_000966975.1 Streptomyces katrae
CCTTGAGGGCCCTGCCCGACAGCTTCGTGATGTCCTCGCCCTTGTACGAGATCGATCCGGCGGTCGGGCGCTCCAGGTGGACGAGCATCCTGGCCACGGTGGACTTCCCGCAGCCGGACTCGCCGACGATGCCGAGGGTCTCGCCGGCCGCGAGGCCGAAGGAGACCCCGTCGACGGCCTTGACCGCGCCGATCTGCTTCTTGAAGAGGACGCCCTGGGTGAGGGGGTAGTGCTTGACGAGGTCGCGGACCTCCAGGAGGGGCTCAGGCACCGAGGCACTCCTTCCAGAAGAAGCAGGCGCTGGCCCGGTCCGGGGCGACCTCCGCGAGCGGCGGGACCTCGGTGCGGCAGACGGGGCGGGCCATGGGACAGCGCGGGTTGAAGGCGCAGCCGGGCGGGATGGCCAGCAGGTTGGGGGGCAGGCCCTTGATGGCGTACAGCTCCTGGCCCTTCTGGTCCAGGCGCGGGATCGAGTCCAGCAGGCCCCGGGTGTAGGGGTGGGCGGGTGCCCTGTAGATGGCGTGGACGGGGGCGGACTCGACGATCCGGCCCGCGTACATGACGGCGATCCTGTCGGCGACGTCGGCGACGACGCCGAGGTCGTGGGTGATCAGGATCAGCCCCATGCCGAGTTCCCGCTGGAGCTCGGCGAGCAGGTCCATGACCTGCGCCTGGACGGTGACGTCGAGAGCGGTGGTGGGTTCGTCGGCGATGATCAGCGAGGGTTCCAGGGCCAGCGCCATGGCGATCATGATGCGCTGGCGCATGCCGCCGGAGAACTGGTGCGGGTAGTCCGCCACGCGCTGCCGGGCGGCGGGGATCTTCACCCGGTCCATCAGCTCGACGGCCTTGGCGCGGGAGTCCTTGCGGGACATGCCGCGGTGGATCTCGAACATCTCGCCGAGCTGGGCACCGACGCTGAGGACGGGGTTGAGGGAGGAGAGGGCGTCCTGGAAGATCATCGCCATCTCGGCGCCGCGGATCCTCCTGCGCTCGTCCTCCTTCATCTTCAGCAGGTCCTTGCCCTTGAAGAGGATCCGGCCGCCCGCGATCCGGCCGGGCGGCGTGTCGAGGATCCCCATCACGGCCTGGGCCGTCACCGACTTCCCGGAGCCCGATTCGCCGAGCACGGCGAGCGTCTCCCCCTCGTCCACCGAGTAGTTCACCCCGTTGACGGCCTTGGCGACCCCGTCGCGGGTGGTGAACTCCACGTGCAGATCGCGGACTTCGAGCAGCATCTGGCGGCTCACTCCTCAGCGCAGCTTGGGGTCGAGGGCGTCGCGCACGGCGTCGCCGAGCATGATGAAGGCGAGCACGGTCAGGCTCAGGGCCAGGGCCGGCCAGAGCAGCATGTGCGGGGCGTTGCGGATCTGGGAGGCGGCGTTGGAGATGTCGATGCCCCAGGAGACGGTGGGCGGGCGCAGGCCCACGCCGAGGAAGGACAGGGTCGCCTCCAGGGCGATGTAGGTGCCGAGGGCGATGGTGGCGACGACGATGACGGGGGCGACGGCGTTGGGCGCGACGTGCCGCAGCAGGATGCGGGCGTTGCCGGCGCCGAGGGCCCGGGCGGCCTGGACGTAGTCGTTCTGTTTGGCGGTGATCACCGAGCCGCGGGCGATGCGGGCGAGCTGCGGCCAGCCGAGGAGCACGATGAAGCCGACCACCGGCCAGACGGTGGTGCTGGTGACCACGGACAGGAAGACGAGCCCGCCGAGGACGACGGGGATCCCGAAGAAGATGTCCGCCACCCGGGAGAGCAGGGAGTCGCCCCAGCCGCCGAAGAAGCCGGCGAGCCCGCCGAGGGCGGAGCCGAGCAGGGCGGCGCCGAGGGTGGCGCAGATGCCGACGGTGATGGAGGCGCGGGCCCCGTACACGGTGCGGGTGTAGACGTCGCAGCCCTGGGTGTCGTAGCCGAAGGGGTGTCCGGGTGAGGAGCCCTGCTGCGATTTCGACAGCTCGCAGTGGAGCGGGTCGCCGCTCGCGATGAGCTGGGGCCACAGGGAAATGACCACGAGGAAGAGGATGAAGAGGGAGGAGATCACGAAGACGGGATTGCGGCGCAGCTGGTGCCAGGCGTCGGACCACAGGGAGCGGGCCCGTTCCCGGGGCGCCGAGGGGTCGGGGTCGAGCGGCTTCTCCAGGCTCTCGGCCTCGTCCAGGGCGAGGTCCATGGCACCTCCCTGCCCGGTCGGGGCGACGGCCTCGTTCTCGCCCGGTCCCACCGGGTCGTAGGGCTGTGGTTCGGGTTCAGGCATAGCGGATCCTCGGGTCCAGGACCGCGTAGAGCAGGTCGACGAGCAGGTTCGCCACGAGGAAGACGATGACGAGGATGGTCACGAAGCCCACCACGGTGGGCGAGTTGCCGCGCAGGATGCCCTGGTAGAGCTGGTAGCCGACGCCGTGGATGTTGAAGATCCGCTCGGTGACGATGGCGCCGCCCATGAGGGCGCCGATGTCGGTGCCGATGAAGGTGACCACCGGGATGAGGGAGTTGCGCAGCAGGTGGCGGCCGACGACCCGGCGGCGCGGCAGTCCCTTGGCGACGGCGGTGCGGACGTAGTCGGCCTTGGCGTTCTCGGCGATGGAGGTCCGCGAGAGCCGGGTGACGTAGGCGAGGGAGACCAGGGCCAGGACGATGCCGGGCAGGATCAGCTCGTCGAAGGGGGCGTCCGGGGAGACGGTGGGCCGCACCCAGCCCCATTTGACGCCGAAGAGGTACTGGAGCAGGTAGCCGGTGACGAAGGTGGGCACGGAGATGACGACGAGGGTGGCCACCAGCAGGGTGGTGTCGATCGTCTTGCCCCGGCGCAGTCCGCTGACCACGCCGAGGCTGATGCCGACGACGATCTCGATGAGGATCGCGACGCAGGTGAGGCGGAGGGTGACGGGGAAGGCGGAGGCCATCAGATCGGTGACCGACTGGCCGTTGAAGGCCGTGCCGAAGTCGCCCTTGAAGATCTGCCCCATGTAGTGGACGTACTGCTGCCACAGGGGGCGGTCGAGGTAGAGGTCCTTGCGGATGCGGGCGGCGGTGGCGGGGTCGGGGGCCTTGTCCCCGAAGAGGGCGGCCACGGGGTCGCCGAGGGCGTAGACCATGAAGAAGATCAGGAAGGTGCTGCCGATGAACACGGGGATCATCTGGAGCAGCCGCCGGATCACATAACGTCCCATGGATGCTCCAGGGTGTCGGGCTCGGCGGCGGGGGTCAGCTGACCTTGATCTCGTTGTAGACGGGGACGCTGAACTGGTTCAGGGCGACGTCGGAGATCCGCTCGGAGTGCCCGGCGCTGCCGTTCTGGTACCAGAGGGGGATGGCCGGCATCTGCTCGGCGAGGATCTTCTCGGCGTCCTGGAACTTCGCGACGGCCTTGGCGGTGTCGCTCTCCTGGTTGGCCTCGTCGACCAGCTTGTCGAAGTCGGGGCTGCTGAACTTGCCGTAGTTGGAGGAGGCGCCGGTGTAGTACAGCGGCTGGAGGAAGTTCTGGATGAGCGGGTAGTCGGCCTGCCAGCCGGAACGGAAGGGGCCGGTCAGCTTGTACGCGCTCTGCTGGTTGCGGAAGTCCGCGAAGGTGCCGACGGGGTTGACGGTGCAGACGGGACCTTCGCCCAGGGCGTTGTTGACGCTGTTGCAGACGGCTTCCATCCAGTCCCGGTGGGAGCCGGTGTCCACGTTCGAGGTGAGGGTCATCTTGCCGCCGGGCAGGCCGCCGCCCTCCTGGATGAGCTTCTTGGCCTCGGCGGGGTTGAACTTGCAGGCGTCGCCGCAGAGCGTGGCGTTGAAGCCGCCCTTCGCTCCGAGGGCCGGCGAGGTCCAGTCCTTGGCCGGGGTGCGGGTCTCGCGGAAGATCTGCTCGGTGATCTCGTCGCGGTTGATGGCCATGGAGATGCCGCGGCGGACCTTGTCCGACCCCTCCTTGCTCCACTGCGGGTCGTACAGGGGGAAGGTGAGGGTCTGGATGATGAGGGCGGGCTGGTTGATGTACCGGTCGCCGAGGTCGTTCTTGACGTTCTTCAGCTGCTGGGCCGGGATGTCGTCGACGAGGTCGAGGTTGCCGGAGATCAGATCGGTGTAGGCCGTGTTGTTGTCGGTGTAGACCTTGAGGTCCACGCCGCCGTTCTGCGCCGGGTCGGGGCCCGTGTAGCCGTCCCACTTGCGCAGCTTCATGCCGGTGCCCTTGGTGTACGAGTCCACCGTGTAGGGGCCGTTGCCGACCGGCTTGTTGAGCCAGCCGGAGTGGTCGGTGAAGAAGGCCTTGGGCAGCGGGGAGAAGGCCTGGTAGCCGAGGGTCTCGGGCCAGGTGGAGAACTTCGACTTCAGTGCCACGGTGAAGGTCTTGGGGTCCTTGACCACCAGTCCGGACATGGTCTTGGCCTTGGGCTCCCCGGAGGCGGGGTGCAGGTCCTCGTAGCCGACGATGCTGGCGAAGAAGGTGGCGTTGTTCTGCTTGTTGCGCACGTCGGCCGCGTAGTTCCAGGCGTCGACGAAGGACTGGGCGGTGACCGGTTCGTCGTTGCTGAACTTCCAGCCGTCCTTCAGGGTGATGGTGAAGTTCTGGCTGTCGGTGGTCTCGATCTTCTCGGCGACCATGTCGCGGGCCTCGCCGGTCTTGGCGTCGTAGCGCTTGAGGCCGCGGAAGAGCATGTCGAGGACCTTGCCGCCCTGCACCTCGTTGGTGTTGGCCGGCTCGAGCGGGTTCTGCGGGTCGCCCCAGGAGGAGCTGACGATCCCCGCCGCACCGCCGCCACCGCCGCTGTCGCTCCCGCCGCCGCAGGCCGTCGCCGCGAGGGCGACGGCCACCGCACATGCGGCCCACTTGGCGTGGGTGGCTCCGCGCATGGACTGCCTCCTAGGGGTCCCAAGACTCACTTAGGGGCAATGTCACCCTATGTGCGGGCGCTTTCACTCTCGGCTGGCCGTTTTGTACCCTCGCGTCCCCTGCCTGTCACCCCTGGGGGTGCAACATGAGCTCCCAGGTGTCGACCGCGTAGTGCAGGGCCATGCCGTGCGCCTCGTAGAGGGCGAGGGCGCCGGTCTCGTTGAGGGTGTCCACGCCCAGGCCCAGGGTGTCGCGGCCGCGGGCGGCGTAGGCGGCGAAGCCGTGGCGCAGGAGGTGGGCGCCGATGCCGCGGCCGCGCGCCTCCTGCCGTACGCCGATGTGGCTGATCCAGCCCATGCTGGTGCGGTCGTCGCGGGTGACGAGGACGGCCGTGTCGCCGCCGCCGGGGAGGCTCGCGATCCACACCAGCGACCAGTCGAGGCGGCGGCCGTCGATGTGGTCGAGCCAGGCCTCGTACGTGCGGTGGGCGTGGCCGAAGTGGGCGGCGAAGGTCTCCTCGACCAGGGCGTGGGCGCGGCGCCGGTCGGCCTCGTCGGCGGCGCAGTCGCGCAGGACCAGCCCGCCGGCCGGGGCGGGCGGCAGGTCGGCGGCGGGCGAGAGGGGGCGGGTCATCACCTGGTAGCGGCGGACGCTGCGGTAGCCGCGGCCGGTGAGGAGGCCGAGGCCGAAGGAGGGGCGGACGTTGAGCTGGACGCGGAGCCGGGCGGCTCAGCAGCGCCAGTGCGGCCCGGTCGTGGCCGGGCAGGACGTAGGGGTCGCCGTCGATCAGGCCCGGTCCGGAGTCGGCCCACACGAGGGCGTAGCCGACGGGCCGGCCGCCCTGGAAGGCGAGCCAGGAGTCGGTGGCCAGGTCCACGTCGGGGCGGTTGAGGTCGGCCTCGACGCTGCCGAGGTCGGTCTCGGGTCTGCCGATCTCGAAGAGGTCCACGGCGTTGAGCAGGGCGCAGATGTCCTGGGCGTCCCCGGGTCCGGCGGCCGCGCCGGCGGGCCGCCGCAACCGGCTTTGCCCGCCCCCGGGGGTCCGGGGGCGGGCGGGGCCTCAGGTGATCTGGACGTTCGCGAGGTCCATGCGGCCCTGGGCGTCGACCTCGACGTGGGTCACGGCCTTGGTGTAGGCGGCGGCGGACATGTACGTGAAGACCGGGATGTACGGGAGGTCCCGGATGACGATGTCGTCGGCCTTCTGGTAGAGCTTCGTGCTGTCGGCCGGGTCGGTGGAGCGGTCGGCCGCGGCGAGGGCCGCCTCGAACTCCTCGCTCTTGTAGTGCCCGAAGTTGGAGCCGTTGGCGATGGCCTCCTTGGAGAACACCGGGCGCAGGTAGTCCTCGGCCGCCGGGTAGTCCATGGCCCAGCCCGTGCGGAAGGCGCCCTCGAACTTCTGGGCCTTCAGGGCGTTGAGCATGTCGCCGATCTTCGGGAAGGGCTTGGGGGTGACCTCGATGCCCAGGTTCGCCTTCAGCTGCGCGGCGACGGCCTCGATCCACTCCTTGTTGTCGCTGTCGGCGTCGTACCCGAGTTCCATCCTGTTGCCGGGGATGCCGCCGGCACGCTGGAACAGTTCCCTGGCCTTGACGGGGTTGAAGATCCCGGCCTCGCCCAGGGCGCCCTTGCGGTAGCCGGGGACGATGGGGCTGATGAAGTCGTCGGCCGGCTTGCGGGTGCCGTTGAAGATGCTCTTCGCGATGGCGTCCCGGTCGATCGCCATCGAGATGGCCTTGCGGATCTCGGGCTTGCCGAAGGCCTCGGGGTTGGCCTCCAGCGGGAGGCCGAGGTAGCCGATGGAGGCTTCCGGCTTGTAGATGTAGCGCTCGCCGAACTCCTGGGAGACCGTGGGCAGGGCGGTGACCGGCAGTTTGTCGACTATCTGCAGCTTGCCCGCCTGGAGGTCGGCGTAGGCGGTGTCGAGGTTGTCGTAGATCTTGAAGGTGACACCGTCGAGCTTGGCGCGGCCGTCGCTCGGGTACTTGGCGTACTTCTTGATCTTGATCTGCTTGTTGTGCTCCCACTTGCCGTCCATCTGGAACGGGCCGTTCCCGATGGGCGCCTCGCCGAACTTCTGCGGGTCCGCCTCGAAGGCCTTGGGCAGCGGGTAGAAGGCGTTGTAGCCCAGCATGTTCTTGAACTGGGAGAACGGCGCCTTCAGGGTCACCACGAAGGTCTTGCTGTCGACGATCTTCAGGCCCTTGAGCTCCTTGGCGGTGGGGGACTTCCCCTTGCCCGGAGCCAGTTCGTCGGAGCCCTCGATCTTGGAGAAGAAGCCCATCGCCTCGGCGTTGTTCTCCTGGTTGGCCCCCCAGTTCCAGGCACGGACGAAGGACTGCGCGTCGACCTTCTCGCCGTTGTGGAAGGTGTAGCCGTCCTTGAGCTTGATGGTCCAGGTCCTGGAGTCCGTGGATTCGATGGACTCGGCGACCGCGAGCTTCGGCTCGCTGGTCCGGTTGTCGTACGCGACCAGACCGGTGAACAGCGCGTGGAGCACCTCGGCGCCCTCGGACTCGCCGGTGTTCTGGCCCACCAGACCGTGCTGCGGCTCGCTCAGCCGCACGGTGATGTGCCCGCCCATCCGTCCCTCGGCGGACGGGTCGTCCCCGCCGCCGCAGGCCGTCATGGCCATCGCCAGCACGACGGTGCCGGCGGCCCATCGGGCGCGCGTTGCTCCACGCATGGGAAATTGCCTCCTCAGGAGTCACTGTCGGTGTGCTCGTGAGCCGACGCTCCCCACAGCGCTTGACCCCAGACGCGAGCTCGATGCGGCCATCCTCGGGGACGCCCGGACCCATAGAACATACCTGAGCGGTCACGTTACCGAGCCGGTACGGGTGGGCCGCCGTGGCCGCCGAACGCCGACCGGGCACGGCCTGAAGCGGCCGTGCCCGGTCGGGTGTGCGCAGGGGATCAGACGGCCAGGACCGACTTCTCCTCGGCGAAGTGGCACGCGGACTCGTGCGCGGCCGGGGTGTCCTCACCCTGGAAGCGCTCCGGGACGGCCAGCAGCGGGACCTCGGTGGAGCAGATGTCCTGCGCCTTCCAGCAGCGGGTGCGGAAGCGGCAGCCCGACGGCGGGTTGGCCGGCGACGGGACGTCACCGGTCAGGATGATCCGCTCGCGGCCCTCGCGGGCCTCCGGGTCCGGAACCGGCACCGCGGACAGCAGCGCCTGGGTGTACGGGTGGGTGGGGTGGTCGTAGATCTGCGTGTCGGTGCCGATCTCCGCCATCTTGCCCAGGTACATGACGCCCACGCGGTCCGAGATGTGCCGGACGATCGAGAGGTCGTGCGCGATGAAGATGTAGGACAGGTTGAACTCGTCCTGCAGCTTCGCCATCAGGTTGATGACCTGCGCCTGCACCGACACGTCGAGCGCGGAGACCGGCTCGTCGCAGATGATGATCTCGGGCTGGAGCGCGAGGCCGCGGGCGATGCCGATGCGCTGTCGCTGACCGCCGGAGAACTGGTGCGGGTAGCGGTTGATGTACTCCGGGTTCAGACCCACGACGTCCAGGAGCTCCTGGACCCGGCGCCGCCGGTCACCCTTCGGGGCCACCTCGGGGTGGATCTCGAAGGGCTCGCCGATGATGTCGCCGACCGTCATGCGCGGGTTCAGCGAGGTGTACGGGTCCTGGAACACCATCTGGATGTTGCGGCGCACGGCCTTGAGGGCC
>NZ_JZWV01000486.1 GCF_000966975.1 Streptomyces katrae
CTTGAGGGCCTTGCCCGACAGCTTCGTGATGTCCTGGCCCTTGTAGAAGACCTCGCCGGACGTCGCCGTCTCCAGCAGCATCAGCAGCTTGGCGACGGTGGACTTGCCACAGCCGGACTCGCCGACGATGCCGAGGGTCTCGCCCTGGTGCAGGTCGAAGGAGATCCCGTCGACCGCGCGGACGGCGCCGATCTGCTTCTTGAACAGGATGCCCTGGGTCAGCGGGAAGTGCTTGACCAGGTTACGCACCTGCAGGATCGGCTCGCCGCGCTCGACGGGCGCCTCGATGGCGGCCACGGCCGCCGTCTCGGTCACCGCCTCGACGACGTCGACCTCGCTGATGCCGGGGGTGGCGTCCACGGCGTCATCCTTCTTGTCGAACTCAGCCATGGAGCTGCTCCTCGCGGAAGTGGCAGGCGCTGGCGCGGCCGGCCAGCTCGGTGCCGTCCTGCTCGGTCACCTGGAGCAGGGGCGGCATCTCGGTGCGGCAGATGTCCTGCGCCTTCGGGCAGCGCGGGTTGAAGGCGCAGCCCGAGGGGGCCTTGAGCAGGTTGGGCGGCAGACCCTTGATCGCGTAGAGCTCCTGGCCCTTCTGGTCCAGGCGCGGGATCGAGTCCAGCAGACCACGGGTGTACGGGTGCGCGGGGCGCTTGTACAGCTCGTGGACCGGAGCCTGCTCGACGATGCGGCCCGCGTACATCACGGCGATCTTGTCCGCGACGTCGGCGACGACGCCGAGGTCGTGGGTGATCAGGATCAGACCCATGTTGTACTCGCGCTGCAGGTCCGCCAGCAGGTCCATGACCTGGGCCTGGACCGTCACGTCGAGCGCCGTCGTGGGCTCGTCCGCGATGATCAGGTCCGGCTCCAGGGCGAGCGCCATCGCGATCATGATGCGCTGGCGCATACCGCCCGAGAACTGGTGCGGGTAGTCGTCGACCCGGCTCTTGGCCGCGGGGATCTTCACCCGGTCCATCAGCTCGATGGCCTTGACCTTGGCGTCCTTCTTCGACATGCCCTGGTGGACGCGGAACATCTCGCCCAGCTGGTTGCCGACGGAGAAGACCGGGTTCAGCGC
The DNA here is from genome assembly GCF_000966975.1 of Streptomyces katrae. GTDB lineage: Bacteria > Actinomycetota > Actinomycetes > Streptomycetales > Streptomycetaceae > Streptomyces > Streptomyces katrae. The sequence goes on from NZ_JZWV01000486.1 coordinate 1,079, forward strand.
GGACAGCGCGTCCTGGAAGATCATCGCCATCTTCGGGCCGCGCAGCTTGCGCCGCTCGTTCTCCGGCAGCTTGAGGATGTCCTGGCCGCGGAAGAGGATCTCGCCCTTGGCGACCCGCCCGGGGGGCGAGTCCAGGATGCCCATGATCGCCTGCGCGGTCACGGACTTGCCCGAGCCGGACTCGCCGAGCACGGCCAGGGTCTCGCCGGAGGAGACGCTGTAGTTCACGCCGTTGACGGCCTTGACGACGCCTTCGCGGGTCGCGAACTCGACGTGCAGGTCACGCACTTCGAGAACGGGCGCCTCGGAGTCGCCGCCCCTCTGGCGGGGCACGTCTGCGGTGGTGCTTGAAGCAGTCATTTCGGTGGTGCCGCCCTTCTAGCGCAGCTTCGGGTCGAGGGCGTCGCGGAGCCCGTCACCGACGAATACGAAGCCAAGGACCGTCAGCACGATCGCGATGCTGGGGTAGGTCCACAGGAAGTCCTTGACCCCCATGAAGTCCTTGGCGGCGGCGAGCATGTTGCCCCACTCCGGGACCTCGGGGCTGACGCCCACGCCCAGGAAGGACAGCGAGGCCTCGGCCACGATGGCGCCGCCGACGCTGAACGCGGCGTAGGCCATCACGGCGGCGATGGAGTTGGGGATGATGTGCCGCAGGATGATCCGGCGGGTGTCCGCGCCCAGGGCGCGGGCGGCCAGCACGTAGTCGGCCTCACGGACCGACAGGATCGAGCTGCGCAGCAGACGGGAGACCGTCGGCCACGAGAAGACGGCCAGCGAGATGATCACCGGCATGACGCCCCGGCCCATCGCGATGATGATGACGATGGCACCGATCAGCAGCGGGAAGGCGAAGAAGACGTCGGCGATGCGCATCAGCACCGAGTCGGTGGCGCGGCCGAAGTAGCCGGCGAGCGCACCGATGACGATGCCGATGAGGCACGCCAGGAAGATCGACGCGAGACCGATCTCCACGGCGATGCGGGTGCCGTAGATGATGCGGGAGAACTGGTCGCGGCCGAGCGCGTCGGTTCCCAGCAGGTGACCGTTGCCCGGCTCCTGAAGGGTGTTGTTCAGGTCCTGGGCCAGCGGGTCCTGCGGGGCGATCAGCGGAGCGAAGGCCGCGGTGAGGAACAGCAGCAGGACGAGGCCGAGGCCGACGACGGCCAGCTTGTTGGCGAGGAAGCGGTGGCGGATCTCGCCCCACTGGGTCACGCGGGCGACGGCCGGTTCGGCCTCCGCGTTCGCGGCCTGCGCCGGTGCGGTCGCGTCCCCCGCCACCGATGTGCTCTTGGTGAGCTCGGTCATGGGTAACTCCTAGAACGGGCTGCCTGGATCAGGCGAGACGGATGCGCGGGTCGAGGACCGCGTACAAGAGGTCGACGAGGAGGTTGAGCAGAACGAACACGGCGACGCCGAAGCTCACCACGCCGATGATGATCGGGTTGTTCTGCTGCTGGACCGCCTGCACCAGGGCGAGCCCGATGCCGTCCCAGTTGAAGATCGCCTCGGTGATCAGGGCGCCACCGAGCAGCGAGCCGAAGGAGATACCCAGGTACGTGACGACCGGGATGATCGAGTTGCGCATGACGTGCTTGACGAGCACGGTCCGCCGCGGCAGACCCTTGGCGACGGCCGTCTTGACGTAGTCGGCGCGCAGCACCTCCAGCATGGTGCCGCGCATGAGCCGGGCCACGAGGGCGGCGTCCAGGATCGCCAGCGTGAAGGCAGGGAGGATCAGCGAGTTCATGGTGCCGTCGGAGATCAGCGGGAACCACTTGAACTGGACCACGAAGACCTTCTGGAGCACCATGCCGATCACGAAGGACGGGAAGCCGACGGCCATCGTGGTCAAGAGCGTGATCAACACGTCCCAGAACGAGTATCTGAACAGCGCGGCGATCAGACCCGCCAGCAGGCCGATCAGGATGTCCAGGACGATGGCGGCCAGCGCGAGCTCAGCGGTGTTCGTGAGCTTCGGCGCGAGGACCTCGGTCACCGGCCGGCGCTGGGTGTAGTCCTCACCGAGGTCGCCCTGCGCGAGGTTCTTGACGAAATTCCCGTACTGCACGGGCAGCGGGTCGTTGAGGCCGTAGCGCTCGCGGAGCGCCTCGACCACGGCCGGGTCACGGGCCTTGTCACCACCGAGCGAACCCACAGGGTCGCCGGGGAGAACGAAAAGACAGCAGAAGAGGATAACCGTCGCACCGAAGAGAACGACAACCATCTGTCCGAGCCGCCGGATCACATACCTTCCCACGATGCCTCCTTTACATACCGAGCGTGGGGGTTGGCGGCATCATCCGATCGGGAGATTGGCCGCATCCGGGCGCGGATCGACAAGGGAGAGGGGTGCGCCCGGGACTGAGCGAAGGCCGTGGGGACCGAAGTAGTGACTCCGGGCCCCCACGACCTTCGCCTACCTGTTGTTGAGGAGGCTCTTACTTGGCCGAGATCTCAGCGAGGTTCGGGTCCTCGAAGAAGTCCAGCTGGATGTTGTTGAACTTGTCCGTGGCCGCGAGGCGGAACTGGGTGCGCTTCCACAGCGGGATGAGACCCTGCTCCTCGTCGACCGCGAGCTTCTCGGCCTCCTTGTAGACCGCGGCGCGGGCCGCCGGGTCCTTGGTGCCACGGGCCTTGGTGATCAGCTCGTCGAACTTCGGGTTGTTGTAACGGCCGCGGTTGTCACCGGCCGCCTTGCCCGTCGCCGGGTCCTCGTTGATCGAACCCGAGTCGAGCAGCGGGTACAGGAAGTTGTCCGGGGTCGGGTAGTCCGCGCCCCACGCCGAGCGCCAGATGCCACCGGTCGCCTTGTCCTGCTGCTGGGCCAGGGCCTCCTTGAACGGCTTGCCGTTCAGCTTGACGTCGAGGCCGAGGACGTCCTTCAGCTGCTGCGCGACGGCCTGGACCCACTCTTCGTGGCCGGCGCCGGTGTTGTAGCCGAAGTCGAGGACGGTGCCCGGCTTCAGGCCGCCCTTCTCCGCGTACTGCTTGGCCTTCTCCTTGTCCTGCTTGACGCAGGAGGAGCAGACGCCGTCCTGGTAGGTGTCCGCGAAGGACGGCGGCAGGACCGAGGTGGCCGGCTTCTGCATGCCCTGGAAGACACCCTTGGCGATGGCCTCGCGGTCGATCGCGTAGGAGATCGCCTTGCGGGCGTCGGGGTTGTTCAGCGGCGCGGTCTGGTTGAAGGCGACCAGGTAGTTGACACCGCTGGTGTCGGCCTCGATCCACTTCTTCATGGGCGAGTACTTGGCCTTCGCCACCGGCTGCTGCGGCGTGGGCATACGCGCCCAGTCGAACTGGCCCGACTGGAAGCCCTGGTACTCCAGGGTGGAGCCGTTGGCCGAGTTCAGGATCGAGATCTCGACCTTGGCGAGCTTGGCCTTCTCCAGGCCGTAGTCGTCGTTACGGACGAGGGTGATGGACTTGTTGTGCTGCCACGAACCCTCCATCTTGAAGGGGCCGTTGCCGATCGGCGCGTCGTTGTACGCCTTGTTGCTGGCGGCGCCGGCGACCTTCGGGACCGGGCTGAAGGCCTGGTGCACGGTCTTCTTGTCGAACTCGAAGTCGGCCTCGGAGAGCTCGACCTTGAGGGTGCTCGCGTCCGGAGCGGTCACACCGGCGAAGGTGGTGGCGTTGCCGCCGTTGAGCTCCTTGTAGCCGTTGATGCCCGCGAACGGGTAGGCGACGTCGGAGGCGGAGTCCTTGGCGACCACACGGGTCCAGCCGCGGACGAAGGACTCGGCGTCAACGGCCTCGCCGTTGGAGAACTTCGTGCCCTGCTTGATCTTGAAGGTCCAGGTCTTGCCGTCGTCGCTGGTCTGGACCGACTCGGCGAGTTCGGGCTTCAGCTTGCCGTCGACCGTGGCGCTGTACAGACCCGTGAAGAGGTTGTGCGTGACGAGCGCGCCCTCGGACTCCTGGGAGTTGTACGGGTCGATCGCCGTCGGCTCGGTGATGCCGAGGCGGAACGTGCCGCCCTTGGCGCTGTCCTTGCTGCCGGCGTCGTTGCTGCTGCATGCGGTGGCGGCCATCGCCACGATGACCGCACCCACGACCCACTTGGCGCTCGTTGCTCCGCGCATGGGTAATAGCCTCCTCAGGAGTCACTGTCGATGATGTGGGCCCGTCATCCGCTGACACCCCTGACAGCGAAATCCGGTCCCGTCGTGTGTGCTCGTGAGTCGACGCTCCCCACAGCGTGTGACCCATTGACCCGAGCTCAATGGAGCCATCCTCAGGGACGCCCAGACCGTAAACCACAGTTAAGTGGTCTCGTTTTCACAACATCACCGCATGGCGAAAACCCGAAATCCGGACAAACGGATAGGAGACAGACACGTGCGAAACGGACGGTTAGTCCTTCTTCCGGAGCGTCACGGTCGGTATGCGGACACTCGCGCGTCAGAATCCGTTTGACAAACGGCGAGGGCCCCTCCCCGCACCGGTCCGGTGCGGGGAGGGGCCCTCGCCGAAGCTACGAGTTTCGGCCAGAAGCCGACTCGCGTCCTACTTGGCCGACTTGGCGCGCGAAGCGGTGCGCGAGCGCTCCTTCTGGTCCAGGACGACCTTGCGGATGCGGACGGCCTCCGGGGTCACCTCGACGCACTCGTCGTCGCGGCAGAACTCCAGGGACTGCTCCAGGGACAGCTTGCGCGGCGGGACGATCGCCTCGAAGGAGTCGGCGGAGGAGGAGCGCATGTTCGTGAGCTTCTTCTCCTTGGTGATGTTCACGTCCATGTCGTCGGCGCGCGAGTTCTCGCCGACGATCATGCCCTCGTACACCTCGGTGCCGGGGTCGGTGAACAGCACGCCGCGCTCCTGCAGGTTGGTCATCGCGAACGCGGTGACCGCACCGGCGCGGTCGGCGACCAGGGAGCCGTTGTTACGGGTGACCAGCTGGCCGAACCACGGCTCGTGGCCCTCGTGGATCGAGTGGGCGATGCCGGTGCCGCGGGTGTTCGTCAGGAACTCCGTGCGGAAGCCGATCAGACCGCGGGACGGGACCACGAACTCCATGCGGACCCAGCCGGAGCCGTGGTTCGACATGTTGTCCATGCGGCCCTTGCGGACGCCCATGAGCTGGGTGACGGCACCCATGTGCTCCTCGGGCACGTCGATCGTCATGCGCTCGACGGGCTCGTAGGTCTTGCCGTCGACCTCCTTGGTGACGACCTGCGGCTTGCCGATGGTCAGCTCGAAGCCCTCGCGGCGCATCTGCTCGACCAGGATGGCGAGCGCGAGCTCACCACGGCCCTGGACCTCCCAGGCGTCCGGGCGCTCGGTGTCCAGGACGCGCAGCGAGACGTTACCGATCAGCTCGCGGTCCAGGCGGTCCTTGACCTGGCGGGCGGTGACCTTGCGGTCCTTGACCGCGGCCTTCGCGTCCGCGCCCTTGCCGGAGCCGCCGCGGCCGACCAGCGGGGAGGTGTTGGTGCCGATGACCATGGAGATGGCCGGCTCGTCCACCGTGATCAGCGGCAGCGCGATCGGGTTCTCCGGGTCGGCCAGGGTCTCGCCGATCATGATGTCGGGGATACCGGCGACGGCGCAGATGTCACCGGGGCCGGCCACCTCGGCCGGCTTGCGGGTGAGCGCCTCGGTCATCATCAGCTCGGTGATGCGGACGTTGGAGACCGTGCCGTCACGCTTGATCCACGCGACCGTCTGGCCCTTGCGCAGCTCGCCCTGCTCGACGCGCAGCAGCGCGATGCGGCCGAGGAAGTTGTCGGCGTCGAGGTTGGTGACGTGGGCCTGGAGGGGGGCCTCTTCGTCGTAGGTCGGGGCCGGGACGTGCTCCAGGATGGTGGAGAAGAACGGCTCCAGGTTGTCGCTGTCCGCCGGGACGGTGCCGTCCTCCGGCTTGGTCAGCGAGGCGATGCCGTCACGGCCGCAGGCGTAGACGATCGGGAACTCGATCTGGTCCTCGTCGGCGTCCAGGTCCAGGAACAGGTCGTAGGTCTCGTTGACGACCTCGTCGATCCGGGAGTCCGGGCGGTCCGTCTTGTTGATGCAGAGGATGACCGGCTTGCGCTGCTGGAGGGCCTTGCGGAGCACGAAGCGGGTCTGGGGCAGCGGACCCTCGGAGGCGTCCACCAGCAGGACGACGGCGTCCACCATCGACAGACCGCGCTCGACCTCGCCACCGAAGTCGGCGTGGCCGGGGGTGTCGATGATGTTGATCGTGATCGGGGCCCCGCCGTCCTTGGGGTGATACTTCACCGCCGTGTTCTTGGCGAGGATCGTGATGCCCTTCTCACGCTCCAGGTCGTTCGAGTCCATCATGCGGTCGTCGAGCTGCTGGTGGGCGGCGAAGGCACCGGCCTGCTTGAGCATGGCATCGACGATGGTCGTCTTGCCATGGTCGACGTGGGCGACGATGGCGACGTTACGGATGTCGTGGCGCGTGGGCACTTCGGCGCTTCTCCCGGGATCGTGGATGGCGTCGCGTACGGCCTGGCACGCGAGCCTCTGCCGGGCGGAAACCTGCCACGGCCTTACCCCATCGTACGTCGATCGGGGGGAACCGCCTGCCGGGGGGGCTGTCAAGGGGCCGGACGGCTGAGGAGAACCGGGTCGTGGGTGGGGCTTCCCGGCTCGGGGTACTGCCTGTGTTCATGCGGGTCAACGGGTACGCACGACCTTGCCCGCCGGGGATCCGGCGGGCAAGGAACTTGAGTCAGTTCTGAGCTTGCTACCCGCCGGTCAACCCGACAGGCCCCGTTTTTTCACCACTTCTTCGCCGGCCGGTCTTCCCTCCCCCGGCTACTTCTTCTTCTCGTCCTTCGCGGCGGAGGGCTTCTTCCAGCCGATGTCCTGGAAACGGGGCGCCCCCAGCCCGAACGCGCCGGCGTTGGCCAGACCCGGCTTGGCGGCGACCAGCTCCGGGCGCTGGTAGAGGGGCACGGAACCGGCCTCGGCCCAGATCCTGGCGTCCGCCTTGCGCATCAGGTCACGGGCCTTCGCCTCGTCCAGCTCGCCGGCCGCCTGGTCGAAGAGCTGGTCGATGTGGTCGGTGCCGACCCGGGTGTAGTTCTGCTCCACGAGGAGCGAGCCGTCGGCGGCCGGCTCCGGCTTCGCGAAGATCGGCCGGGCGTCGGTGGCCGGGAAGGCGGTCGCCGGCCAGGAGTACAGGGCCAGGTCGTACTGGCCCGAGGCGATGTGGTCCTTGAAGAAGCTCTCGTCGGGCACCTTGACCACCTGGGCGTTGATGCCGATCTTCCGCAGCGTCTGGGAGATCCGGTCGCCGACCGCGCGCAGGGCCTCCGAGCCGGGACCGGCCGGCAGGACGAAGCGCAGGTTCAGCTGCTTGCCGTCCTTGGCGAGCATGGCACCCGAGGTACGGGGCACGGTCTGCTTGACGGGGGCCGGGGCCGGGGTGGCCTTGGCGGGCTCCTTGGCGTCCTCGCCCTCGCCGTCGGCCTCCGCCTTCGCCTTCGCGGCCGCCGCGGCGGCCGCGCGCTTGCCGTCCTCGATGGCGCCCGCCTGGGTCAGCAGCGCCTCCTCCTGCTGGGCGGCCAGCGAGGACGGGGCCAGCACCGGCGAGAGCCCGGCGCGCAGGCCGCCCGGGGCGAAGGCGATCCCCTCGTCGACGAGCTGCTCCCCGAAGTCGACCCGGCCCTCCTGGAACACGTGCGGGCCGGCGCTGGGGGCGCCCGGGCGTCCCGCCCGGCCCTGGCGGTCCGGGCGGTCCCGGCGCACCGCGCCGTTGCGGCCGTCGTCCTGGCCCACGATGTAGAGGCCGTCGTTGCCGGTGCCGTCGCCCGGGCCCGGCTTGGCGCCCCTCGGGGTCTTGGAGTCGTCCGTCGCGCCCTCGCCCTCCGGGCCCGCCTTCGCCCCGTCCGGCTCGGTGAGCTTGCCGCCCTTGCGCCAGCCCGCGTCCGCCAGCAGGGCCTGGGCCGCGTGCGTGTCCTGCCCGCCCAGCGCGTCGCTGTTGTCCGCGTACGCCTGCTGGCCGGCCAGGGCCAGGTGGCTGCCGACGGGCTTCGCCGGCAGGCCGAGCGGCTTGAGGACGATCTCCGCGAGCTCCTTGCGGTCCAGCGCCCGGGCGACCGCCCGGCGCACCCGCTCGTCGGCCAGCGGACCGGAGGCCCCGTTCATGGCCAGCTGGGTGTACGAGGGCTCCAGCGACTTGCGGACCTCGAAGCCGCGCAGGGCCGACTGCTCGTCCGCGTACGCCTTCACCGCCTCGGCGGTCTTCTGCCGGCTCTCCTGCTCCTCCTTCGCCTTGGCCTCGTCGGTACCGTGCGCCAGCGCCCAGGAGAGGGTGGCCTGCGCCGGGGTGAGGGAGGCGCCCGGGCCGTGGCTGCCGTCGACCCGGCCCGCGTCCCGGTGCGCGAGGGCGATGCGGTCGGCGCCCGCACGGTCGATCTCCGCCAGGTCCACCTTCCCGGCGGCCAGCGCGGCCGGCCGGCCGGCCCGGGGGACCGCCGTCAGCACCAGGGTGTCCAGCTTCGCGGGCCGGCCCCACCAGCGGGGGTTGCGGGTCAGCGCCGCCGTACCGGTCTTCTTGTCGACGGCCCCGAGGTTGAAGGGCCCCGCGGTGACCTTGAGGGCGCCCCGGGCCCCCTCGTTGAAGGCCTCCGGGGTGCCCATGACCTGCTTCGGGTAGAGCGGGCTGAACAGGGAGCGCCAGTCCGCGTACGGGCGGTTGAAGGTGACCTTGACCTCCAGGTCGGACTTGCCGCGCTCGATCTTCTCGATCCGCTCGTAGCCGGCGTTGCGGGCCGTCCAGTACGCCGAGTCCTTGCCGTTCAGCGCCCGCCACTGGGCCACGAAGTCGGGGGCGCCGATCTCCCGCCCGTCGCTCCACACCGCCTTCTGGTTCAGCCGGTAGAGCACGACCTGCTTGGGCTCGCGCGCGACGACCTCCGCCTTCTCCAGGTAGTCGGGATTGGCCACCGGCCGGCCCTTGGCGTCCAGCGTGAACAGCTGGGGCAGGACCGCCCCCGCGATCCGGGTGGTGGTGGCGTCCGCGTCGGCCTGGAAGCTGTTCAGGGTCTCCGGCAGGGAGTCCACCGCCCAGCGCAGCACCCCGCCGTCGGCCACCTGCTCGCGGGCCGTCAGCGCGATGTCCGGCCCGGCGGCGGCCGGCCCGCCGTCGTCCTCACCCGCCCCGCAGCCCGCGAGCAGCGGCAGTGCAAGGACTCCCGAGGTGAGGAGCGCCAAGGACCTGCGCGTTCTCTGGGTCATGGGTGGTACCTCCGGGGCGGGGCGTGGAGCCGTGAAAGAGGGGGGTCTTGATCACGTTCGGCGGTATATGGAGCTGATCACACTGGTGCCGGAACCCACTGAAATAGACAGCCCGCCGGGTCCACCGGAGCGGACCCGCGCCACGCCGCGAACCCCACCCGTGCGGACCAATCCCGGTTGCGGCCCGGACGGGCGGTCCCTCGTTCGAGGGATGAAAATGGGGGCAGGGAGGGGCGCACGGTTTGCGCCTGCGCGCCCGGAATCGCTGCACGTCCCTTCACAACCGGGGACGGGAGGCGCGACACTCGCAGGCGCCCGTGAGCGTTGCCACCGCACCCCCGCGGAAGTGAGGTCACGTCATGTCCCTGCAAGACGATCTGACCGCCGTACGACGCAACCTGAACGAGCTGGTCCGCTCGGTGGAACGGCTGGAGCAGGACGTCGCCCGGCAGTCACCGGCCGCCGCCCCCAAGCCCTCCGGCCCCGCCGGGATGGTCTCCGTCCCGGACACCCCGTACGACCAGTCCAAGTGGACGGACACCGACGACGAGGGCCTCGGCGTCCGCGACCGCCGCGCCCCCTGATCCACTCCCGTCCCCCCGACCCCCATCTGGCCCGGCCGCGCGAGCGGCCGGGCCTCCTGGGCCACCCCTCATCGCACTCCACCCGGAGTTCTCCTTGGCCACAGGCACGGAACCACCCCAGCAACGGCCCGGCGGGGTCCACTCCCCCTCCCGGGCCGCGATCACGGCCCGGCACCTGCGGACCGACCGGTGGTGGCTGGCCCCCGCCGGCACCGCGGCCGGGCTGCTCGCCTTCATCGTGTACTCGACCTGGCGGGCGTTCGCGAACGCCCACTACTACGCGGCCCCGTACGTCTCCCCGTTCTACTCGCCCTGCCTGGCGGAGAACTGCGAGACGATGCGCGGCGGCCCCAACGTCGCCCTCTTCGGCAGCTGGTGGGTCCTGTCCCCCGCCCTGCTGATCCTGGTCTTCCCCCTCGGCTTCCGGCTGACCTGCTACTACTACCGCAAGGCCTACTACCGCGCCTTCTGGGCCTCACCGCCCGCCTGCGCGGTCGCCGAACCGCACACCGGGTACACCGGTGAGACCCGCTTGCCGCTGATCCTGCAGAACGCGCACCGCTACTTCTTCTACGCGGCCGTCCCGGTCGCGGGGATCCTGACGTACGACACCGTGCTGACCTTCCGCGACGGGCACTACGCGTGGGGCCACATGGGTCTCGGGACCCTGCTGTTCCTGGTCAACATCACGCTGATCTGGGCCTACACCCTGTCCTGCCACTCCTGCCGGCACATCATGGGCGGCCGCCTCAAGCACTTCTCCGCGCACCCCGTGCGCTACCGCCTGTGGAGCTGGGTCGGCCGGCTCAACACCCGCCACATGCAGCTCGCCTGGGCCTCCCTGATCAGCGTGGCCCTGTGCGACTTCTACGTGTACCTGCTGGCCACCGGCACCTTCACCGACCCGAGGATCTTCTGAGATGACCCAAGTCGACCGGCAGCAGTGGGACGTGGTCGTGGTCGGCGCGGGCGGCGCCGGGCTGCGGGCCGCGATCGAGGCCCGGGAGCGGGGCGCCCGTACGGCGGTGATCTGCAAATCCCTCTTCGGCAAGGCCCACACCGTCATGGCGGAGGGCGGGATCGCCGCCTCCATGGGCAACGCCAACGCGCACGACAACTGGCAGGTCCACTTCCGCGACACCATGCGCGGCGGGAAGTTCCTCAACCAGTGGCGGATGGCGGAGCTGCACGCCAAGGAGGCCCCGGACCGGGTGTGGGAACTGGAGACCTGGGGCGCGCTCTTCGACCGGACGCCCGACGGGAGGATCTCGCAGCGCAACTTCGGCGGCCACGAGTACCCGCGCCTCGCCCACGTCGGCGACCGCACCGGCCTGGAGCTGATCCGCACCCTCCAGCAGAAGATCGTCCAGCTCCAGCAGGAGGACTTCAAGGAGCACGGGGACCACGAGGCCCGGCTCAAGGTCTTCCAGGAGTGCACGGTCACTCGGGTCCTGAAGGACGGGGACCGGGTGGCGGGCACGTTCTGCTACGAACGCGAGAGCGGACGTTTCTTCGTCCTGGAGGCCCCGGCGGTGGTCCTCGCCACGGGCGGGATCGGCAAGTCCTTCAAGACCACCTCCAACTCCTGGGAGTACACCGGCGACGGCCACGCGCTGGCCCTGCTCGCCGGAGCCCCGCTCCTCAATATGGAGTTCGTGCAGTTCCACCCCACGGGCATGGTCTGGCCGCCGTCCGTGAAGGGCATCCTCGTCACCGAATCGGTCCGCGGCGACGGCGGGGTGCTGCGCAACAGCGAGGGCAAGCGGTTCATGTTCGACTACGTCCCCGACGTCTTCAAGGAGAAGTACGCCGAGACGGAGGAGGAGGGCGACCGCTGGTACGAGGACCCGGACAACAACCGGCGCCCGCCCGAGCTGCTGCCCCGCGACGAGGTCGCCCGCGCCATCAACTCCGAGGTCAAGGCGGGCCGCGGCTCCCCGCACGGCGGAGTCTTCCTTGACGTGTCCACCCGGATGCCCGCCGAGAAGATCAAACGCCGGCTCCCCTCCATGTACCACCAGTTCAAGGAACTGGCGGACGTGGACATCACCGCCGAACCGATGGAGGTCGGGCCGACCTGCCACTACGTCATGGGCGGGATCGCCGTCGACTCCGACACCGCCGCCACCGTCGGGGTGCCCGGGCTGTACGCTGCCGGCGAGGTCGCGGGCGGCATGCACGGCTCGAACCGGCTCGGCGGCAACTCCCTCTCCGACCTGCTGGTCTTCGGTCGGCGGGCCGGGCTGCACGCGGCGCAGTACGCGGCGGGCGGAGGGGAGCGTCCGGCCGTCTCCCAGGAGCAGGTCGACGCGGCCGCGGCCGAGGCACTGGCCCCCTTCCACGCCGACGAGGGCGCGGAGAACCCGTACACGCTCCACCAGGAGCTCCAGACGACCATGAACGACCTGGTCGGCATCATCCGCCGCGAGGCCGAGATGGCCGAGGCCCTGAAGCGGCTCGCCACCCTGCGCGCACGGGCCGCCCGCGCCGGCGTCGAGGGGCATCGGCAGTTCAACCCGGGCTGGCACCTCGCACTGGACCTGCGCAACATGCTGCTGGTCAGCGAGTGCGTGGCCCGCGCCGCCCTGGAGCGCACCGAGAGCCGGGGCGGGCACACCCGCGAGGACCGCCCGGCGATGGAACGGGAGTGGCGGCCGGTGAACCTGCTGTGCCGTCCCGTGGACCCGGCCCCGGCCGATCCGGCGGCCGACCGGATCGCCCTCGTACGCGTCCGGACCGAGCCCATCCGCCCCGATCTGCTCGCCCTGTTCGAGAAGGACGAGCTGGCCAAGTACCTCGCCGAAGAGGAGCTCACCGGATGACCACCTACGACGCCCGCTTCCGGGTCTGGCGGGGCGACGCGGAAGGCGGGGACCTGCGGGACTTCACCGTCGAGGTGCACGACGGCGAGGTGGTCCTGGACATCGTCCACCGGCTCCAGGCCACCCAGGCCCCGGACCTGGCGGTGCGCTGGAACTGCAAGGCCGGCAAGTGCGGCTCGTGCAGCGCGGAGATCAACGGGCGGCCGCGGCTGATGTGCATGACCCGCATGTCGGTCTTCGACCGGACGGAGACGGTCACGATCACCCCGCTGCGGGCCTTCCCGGTGGTGCGGGACCTGGTGACGGACGTGTCCTTCAACTACGAGAAGGCCCGCTCCGTCCCGGCGTTCGTACCGCCGGCCGGGCTGGCGCCGGGCGAGTACCGGATGCAGCAGGTGGACGTGGAACGCTCGCAGGAGTTCCGCAAGTGCATCGAGTGCTTCCTGTGCCAGGACACCTGCCACGTGGTACGCGACCACGAGGAGAACAAGCCCGCCTTCGCGGGCCCCCGCTTCCTGATGCGCGTCGCCGAACTGGACATGCACCCCCTGGACGCGGCCGAGGAGACCGGCCTGGACCGCAAACGCACGGCCCAGGAGGAACACGGGCTGGGCTACTGCAACATCACCAAGTGCTGCACGGAGGTCTGCCCGGAGGGCATCAAGATCACCGACAACGCCCTGATCCCCCTGAAGGAGCGGGCCGTGGACCGCAAGTACGACCCGCTGGTATGGCTGGGCACCCGGATCAGGCGCCGCTCGGCCTCGGACCCGCGGTAGTGGCGGGGCCGCCGCTGCGGGGGTGACCCGCGCGGTGGGGGCCCGCC
>NZ_JZWV01000487.1 GCF_000966975.1 Streptomyces katrae
GTTCCGCCCGGCTGGCCGCGTATCCGGCCCGTCCGACCAGTCCCCCCGGGGTCCGGGCAGGCGGGTCGCCCCAGATCGCTACGCGCTCCTCATCCATCAGCGTCCGACTGCCGTCTGGGGTCGCTGCCCGCAGCGAAGGACGACGAGATCGGCCTCCGGGGCCGGTGGGCGCCGCAGATCGCTACGCGCTCCTCTCGAATCGGCGTCCGCCGACCGCCT
>NZ_JZWV01000488.1 GCF_000966975.1 Streptomyces katrae
GGGGCTGATAACCGCACCCAAGGACGAAGAGACTGTCCTGCGGGGCCTGGGGGCGCATCGGATCGCTACGCGCTTGTCGGATAGCGGCGGCTGGCAGTCTCGTTGGGCTGATATCCGCACGAAAGGGGCGGTCGGGGGATTCCACTTCCTGGCTGCCGGGGGTGGTGTGGGGCTGATCTTGGCTGTAGAGTTCATCTCGAGCTCGCGGCCGGGAAACCGGTGGTGGGACTGGCGTTGGTGGTCCAAGGAAAGGCACCCCACTTCCTGTGGGGGGATGCAGGTGCAAGGCCTGCCCAGCGCTCGATCAAGGCCCCGGCCTCCTCAGGGAGGCCGGGGCCTTTGCGTTGGCTACTTCCGCTCGGCCGCGCTGCGTTC
>NZ_JZWV01000489.1 GCF_000966975.1 Streptomyces katrae
CCGGGGCCTTTGCGTTGGCTACTTCCGCTCGGCCGCGCTGCGTTCCACGCAGAACTCGTTGCCCTCGGGGTCGGCAAGGGTCGCCCAGCCGGTTCCGTCGGGGCGCCGGTGGTCGCCGACGAGCTTGGCGCCGAGGGCGACGAGCCGTTCCACTTCCTCGTCGCGCGTGCGGTCCTGCGGCTGGAGGTCCAAGTGCACGCGGTTCTTCACCGACTTGGTGTCCGGTACCTGGATGAACAGGAGCGCCCCGCCCTCCGTCGTCAGCAGTACTTCGTCGTCGCCGGGGGAATCGTCCTCGTGCAGGCTGCCGTTGAGGACCTCTGCCCAGAACTCGCCCAGGGCGTAGGCGTCGTGACAGTCGATGGTGATGTGCCGGATGAGAGAAGTCATGGACGCACACTAGCCGTCCTCGTGTCATCAGGCATAGCGTTTACCTGCACTCCATTGCAATGTCCGGAGCGGGATCGTTGCGTTGAATTCTGGATCGTTGCAACGATTGTACGTCGCTGAGCTGGTCATTCATCGATTTTGCGCAACGACGGTGTTGTCAGGTCTTGGAATGCAACGTAGCGTTTCTCATGTCAGAAAGCAGCGGGCCGAACGGGGCGCGCGATACCGATGAAGGAGAGCACGATGCAGACGTTCGCCACCGCCACCCCGGTTTCCGCCGTCCTCGACATCCCCGCCGGCCGGGTCCGGCTCATCGCCGCCGACCGCGCTGACGCCACGGTCGAGGTCCGTCCTTCGGACCCCTCGAAGAGCCGCGACGTGAAGGCGGCCGAGCTGATCGAGGTCGCGTACGCCGATGGCGTCCTCCGAGTCGTGGCCGCCCAGGCCAAGAACCGGATCACGGGCAATTCCGGCTTCGTGGAGGTGACCGTGCAGCTGCCCGCCGGCTCGCACGTCGAGGCCAAGGTCGCCGCCGCCGAGGTACTGGGCACGGGCCGTCTGGGTGACGTCGTCCTCGACGCCGCGCAGGCCCAGGTCAAGCTGGACGAAACCGCCTCCGCCCGCGTCACCGTCCAGTCCGGCGACATCGCCCTCGGCCGCCTGGGCGGCCCGGCGGAGATCAACACCCAGAAGGGCGAGATCACCATCACCGAGGCCACCGCCGGTGTGGTCACCCTGACCACCCAGCACGGCAACATCACCGTGGGCGCCGCCCGTGGCGTCGCCGCCACCCTGGACGCCGGCACCGGCTTCGGCCGGATCGACAACGCCCTCCAGAGCGCGGATGGCACCCCCCTGACCATCCACGCCACCACCGCCTTCGGCGACATCACCGCCCGCAGCATCTGACAAGCCGGCGAGGGGCCGCCGGCCGCCGAGCCCAGAGGAGCGCGTAGCGATCTGCCGCGCCTCCAGGCCCCGCAGGACGGTCTCTTCGTCCTTGGGTGCGGGTATCAGCCCGAGGCGGTCGGCGGACGCCGATTCG
>NZ_JZWV01000490.1 GCF_000966975.1 Streptomyces katrae
AGCGCGTAGCGATCTGGGGCGCCCACCGGCCCCGGACGCCGATCTCGTCGCCCTTTCCTGCAGGCATCAGCCCCAGACGGGGGCCGGACGCCGAGAAATGAGGAGCGCGTAGCGATCTGGGGCGACCCGCCTGTCCGCGCCCGGCCGTACGGGACGCAGCGGAGCCGGATGCGCGGCCAGCCGGGCGGAATGGGTCGTCTCATCGCCAGACCGCGTCGGATC
>NZ_JZWV01000491.1 GCF_000966975.1 Streptomyces katrae
AGCGCCCTTGACAGGCCGGACCGGCACGGAAGGACAGTGGACTGGCGGGAAGCCCCCGACACTCCCCCGACCCTGGTGAAGGGTGCACCGCCAAATCCGAAGCCCCTGTCCCGGCGTAAAAGAAGGTGCGGGTGCGGGAGGCCGCGGCCTAGCGTGAAGCGGTGAGCAGCGACTATCCATTCGCCGACGGCTACAACCTCCTCTGGGATCTGACCGGCTTCGGTGACGCGGACGAGGAGATAGTCGAGTCCGTTTCGCTGTCCCGCGACCAGTACCTGAGGATCAGGCACCTCTTCGTGCTGGGTGACGATCCCTGGATGGTGGCGGGCGAGTACCGCGTGGCGCCGAGCATCTGGGCGCACGTCCGCCGCGCCGTGCCGGGTGTCCGGTTCGAGCGCGATGCCGACTACTTCCTCGGCGCCCGTCAGGCCCTGCCTGACGGGCGCTTCTGGCGTCCGGCCCCTGGCGTGGCGGCGCCGGGGCCGATTCCGCCGCCGTAGGTTCTGTCTGGTTGTTCGGAGTCACTGGCGGAGCCAGTCCTCCCGCGACCTGCGGTACGCCGACCCGAGCTTGCGGCCGCCGACCAGGGCGAGGGCCGTGGCCGCCAGGGCGAACAGCAGGACCGCGCAGCTCACGTGCGCCGTCGTCCCTCCGTGGGAGAGGACCAGGATCCCCCCGCCCACGGAGCCCAGGGCCAGGCCCACCGCCGGCGGCCAGCGGTCGGTGACCAGGCCCATGATCGCCACCACCAGGGTCGGCACCACCAGGAGGAAGAGGGTGACGCCCGAGGCCCAACGGAAGGTGAACGTGTTCGTCAGGCAGCCGCCGCGCGGTCCCCGCACGCAGTCCTTCGGGAACCCCACGGTGAAGGGGTCGATCCAGAAATCCACCACGGCCCAGGCCATGCCGAACATGACGACCGCACCGACAGCGATCCACCACGGCTTCCGCCAAGTGTCCTCGATGTCCCTGCCGTCTGCCGGTATCTGACTGCCCACCCTGCATCCTCCGCTCACGAACCGACACCAGAACCCCCCCACCCTCAGCAGTCCGGCCCCGGCCCCGGCCGAGGCCCCGGCACCAGGACGCTGACGACGTACCACGTCGGCTGCACCAGGCGCCCGCACAGCATGTCGATCCGGGTGTCGTCGGGGCGCACCCCGGACCGGGCCAGCTCCGCCACGTACGCCCGCAGTTCGTCGTGGTCCTGCGTCTCGAAGCGGCGCTCCCAGTGCCCTGCGGCCACCCGGGCGCTCAAGGCGTCGGCTTCGCGGCGCTTCTGCGCCTTCCGTTTGCGTTGTCCCGGCATGCGGCGGCACCCCCCTGTCCGGCACCGTAAGTATCACCGCCCGCAGCCCCTCCACAGCCGCCCCAGGACCGGGGATTAGCATGCGCGCCGAAGCGGGACAGAACAGGTCCGGACAGGGCAGGGCGGCGGAAGGGAAGGCGGGGGTGTCGGTGACGGGCTTGGCCGGGCGGGGAGTTGGTGAGGCGGCGGAGGCACGGCAGCGGCCCGAGCCGCTCGGCGGGCTGCTCAAGGCCGCCCGGGTCGGCCCCGACGGGCACCCGGCGGCCGTGCGCAGGGTGCTGGTCTGGCTGGGCCGGGCCGTCGGGGGCTCGGCCCGGATCGCGGACGACGGCGGCCACCCCAACGGCCACCCCAAACCCCCCGCCTCCGCCCCCGCCCCCGGTACCCCCGACACCGCCCTGCTCCGTGCCGTC
This sequence comes from Streptomyces katrae, assembly GCF_000966975.1. Lineage (GTDB taxonomy): Bacteria > Actinomycetota > Actinomycetes > Streptomycetales > Streptomycetaceae > Streptomyces > Streptomyces katrae. Next base: position 1,723 of record NZ_JZWV01000491.1, read on the forward strand.
GCCGCCGGTTCCCCCCGGGCCGCCGTCGTCGCGGAGCCCGGGCGGTATCTGCGGGTGCTGGCGCTGGGCGGGGAGCGGCCGCATCCGGTGCTTGTCGTCACCCGGCCCTCTCCCTACGACGAGACGGCCGCCTCCCTCGTCGCCCACGCCGCCACCGTCCTGGAGCTGCTCCTGGGGGCCGGTGATGCCGAGGCGCAGCGGCGGCGGCTGGCCGAGGCGGGGTCGGGGGTGCGGCTGTCGGTGCTGCAGCTGCTCATGGGCGGGGAAGTGGCGCTCGCCCAGCGGACGATGGCCGGGCTGCGGCCAGGGCTGCTGGACGCGGAACGCGCGGTGGTGCTCGTACTGGAGTCCCCGGCGGCCGAGCGGCGGGAGGTGGCGCGGGCCTGCGAGGGGCTGCTGGCCGGGCGGGCGCTGGTCGTACGGTGCCCGGCGGACGACGGGCACGTCATCATCGTCGCGCCCACCCCGCCCGCCCCTTTCACCCCGGCCGACACGGCCGGCACCGCCGAGGGTGGTGCCGACGGCGGTGTGGAGGCCGCACTGCGGGAGTTCGTTGCGGGGCGGGACGGGGTGTTCCTGGGGGTCAGTGACCGTCACCCCCTCTCCCGTGTCGCCGCGGGCTACGATGACGCCGTCCGGAGCCTGGCCGCGGCGCGGCTGATGCCCGGGCGGGTGGCCGGGCACCGGGCCGGGGTGCGGCTGGCGGAGGTGGTGGACGCGGGAGCGGCGGCCGCGTGGGCGGCCGGGTTCCTGCGGCCGCTGGGGGCCGTGCCGGCGCAGGATCGGGGGCAGTTGACGGCGACCGTCCGGCTCGGGCTGGAGTTCACCGCCGTGAACGCGGCGAGGCTGCTCGGGATCAGCCGCAACACCGTGCGGGCGCGGATGGACCGGGCGGCCGGGCTGCTGGGTGTCGACCTGGGCGACGTGCGCGACCGGGCGGCCCTCGACCTCGCCCTGAGGTTCCTCGACGAGGCCCCGGGACCGGGCCGGTACGAGGGCCGGGACGGCGGCGGACAAGACGGCCGGGACGGTGGCAGGGCCACCGGAGGGGATGGTGCCCTGGCGGACGTCGGGCTGTGGCGGCTGCTCGACGCCGTGCCGGTCCGGGTCTGGGCCCGGGGGCTGCTCGCGCCGCTCCGGACCGACGAGCGGGATCTGCTGCGGACCCTGCGGGACTGGGTCGGGGAGAACTGCGCGGTGGAGCCGGCCGCCCGGCGCCGGGGCGTGCACCCGCAGACGGTGCGTGAGCACCTGCGCGGGGCGGAGGGGCTGCTGCGGCGGCAGCTGGTGGCGGGCGGGAGCGGCCTCCACGAGGTGGTGCTCGCGCTCACGGCGGCGGCGGGGGACCCGTACGAGGCCCCCTGCGGGGTGACTTCGGGCTGGTCGGCGCGGGGGGACCGTGCACCGGTGACACCCTCGTGCCCCGCGACCGTGCATCCGTGAGATGGCGGGCGGTCCAGCGGGGATCTAGTTTCTCCTTCAGCGGCGCCCGGAGGTCGGCGCCGTCAACGGGGGGATCGGAACCGTCAGGTTCCGATCCATCACGCGGGAGCGTGGACGCCGAACCGGGCCCGGAGCCGCTGCTGCGCTCCGGGCCCGGTTCGTCATGCCGGGGCCGTGGGCCCCGGCGGGGCCGCGCCGGTTACTTCTTCGTCGGCAGGGGCGGGAGCGACGGGAGCTTGCCCGGGTCGCTCTTCTGGAAGGTGTCCTGGCCGGCGCCCTCCCAGGTGACCTTCAGGGTGGTGGCGTCGACGGAGTCGACCTTGCCCTTGGAACGGGTCGCGCCGGGAGGGCACTTCAGGTCGAAGGCGCCACCGGTGGCGGTTCCCTCGCAGGTCAGGCCGCTGGCGGCCTCGACCACGAGCGCCTTGGTGCCCTTGACCGTGAGCACCACGCTCTTGCCCGGGTTCTGCATCGAGATCCAGCCGCCGTCCAGGCTGCCCGCGGCCGCCGTCGCGCCCGAGTCCGTGCCCGCGCCGGCGGTCGGCGCGGAGGTCGGGGTGGAGGCGGCCGGGGCGGAGGCGCTGGGCTTCGCGTCCGGCTTCGAGGAGCCGTCGCTGCCGCAGGCGGTCAGGGTCAGGGCGGCGGCCAGGCCGGCGACGGCGAAGGCGGTGGTGCGCAGGGTGCGGTGCGGGCTGCTGTGCACGGGAAGGTCCCCCAGGAAAGCGAGTTGATCGATCGACGGAACGCGCCAAAGTACCAGCCGTTCCGGCGGGCCGAGGCACCCCAGGACACGCCCCGCCGGGCCGGGTCGGTTCCGGCCGCCGTGTCCCGGGGGCGTCCTGGTTTCGTCCCAGGGCCATTGCGGCCATGGCCCGGGCCCGTCGCCCGGGGTCTCAGAGGTACTGGGCGTAGTCGTCCAGGGTGCGCAGGACCTCCTCCTCCCGGGCGGAGGGCAGCTGGAGGACGACCTCCTCGATGCCCAGCTTGGCGTAGTGGGCGAGCTTGCCGGGGGTGGGCTGGACGGCGTACGGGACCACCTGGAGGGTCTTGGGGTCGCGTCCGGCGTCCTCCCAGACCCGGCGCAGCACCGGCAGGTTCTCCGTGAGGCCGCCGCCTCCGATGGGGAGCCAGCCGTCGGCGTGGTCGGCGACGGCGGCGAACAGTTTCGGGCCGGCCGCCCCGCCGATGAGGGTGCGGGGGCCGTGCAGCCGCTCTCCGGCGGGGAGTTCGCGCGGGGGCGTGGCCGGCTTGGGGTAGGCGAGGCTGGCCTGGACGGAGCCGTACGGGCTCTCGTACGCGGTCGGCTTCGGGGACCACAGGGCGCGCATGAGGGCCATGTGCGAGCGGACGCGTTCGCGCCGGGTGGGCCAGTCGACGCCGTGGTCGGCGGCCTCCTCGACGTTCCAGCCGTAGCCGATGCCGAGGGTGAGGCGGCCGTTGCTGAGGTGGTCGAGGGTGGCGGCCTGCTTGGCGAGGCCGATGGGGTCGTGCTGGGCGACCAGGGTGATGCCGGTGCCGAGGTGGAGGCGGCGGGTGACGGCGGCGGCCTGGGCGAGGGCGACGAAGGGGTCGAGGGTGCGGCCGTACTGCTCGGGGAGTTCGCCGCCCATGGGGGCGGAGGTGGTGCGGCTGACCGGGATGTGGGTGTGCTCGGGGAGGTAGAGGCCGGCGAAGCCGCGCTCTTCGAGGGTGCGGGCGAGGTGGGTGGGGGAGACGGTGCGGTCGGTGAGGAAGATCGTGGTGGCGATCCGCATGGGGGTGGGCACCTCCGTGTCGTCGGGAGGGCCAAGGTACGGGGTTCCGGGGGCGGGTGGCAGGGGGCCGGGCCCTGCGGGGCGGCGGGCCGGTGCCTGCGGCGCCGCTCCCCGCCCCGCCCTTGGCTCCGCCCCCGGACCCCGCCTCGATTTCCCCCGGCTACCGCTGGGAGGGGCCCCGGGCGGGGCTGTTCGCAGCCCCGCCGGCGATTGGGGCGAGAACGGGTGAAGGGCGTACGGGGGCAGCCCCGTGCGGCGTGATCCGGCGGTGTCAGCCGCGGGGGTAGCGGGTCAGCCAGCCGGGGGCGGAGGCCGCAGGGCCGTGGAGGGCGGGGCCCTGGGTCATCTCCAGGGCGAAGTCGTCCGCGAGTTCCAGGATCGTGGGCCGCCCCTCCAACTCGGCCAGCCAGGCGGCCGGGAGGGCCGTCTCCCCGTGGAGGGCGCCCAGCAGGGCCCCGCACAGGGCGCCGGTGGCGGAGGAGTCGCCGCCGTGGTTGACGGCCAGCCGCAGCCCGTGCGGGACGTCCTCCGCGACGAGGGCGCAGTGGACGGCCACGGCCAGGGTGTCGGCGGCGTCACCGCCCTCGCCGGGGGAGCCGGGGGAGAGGGACTCGGCCGTGCCCCCGGAGGCTGCGGCGACGGCCCGTCGCAGGGCGTCGGTGACGGGCTGGTGGCCGGGGCGGGCGGCGAGGAGCGCCAGGGCGCGCTGGAGTACGGCGTCGAGGGTCTCGCCGCGCATCAGGCCGTGGACGAGGACGGCGAAGGCCCCGGCGGACAGGTACGCGGTGGGGTGGCCGTGGCTCTGGGTGGCGCACTCGACGGCGAGCTGGAGGACGAGGGAGGGTTCCCAGCCGACCAGGAGCCCGAAGGGGGCGGACCGGGCGGTGGCGGCGGCGTCGCGGGCGGTGGGGTTCTTGGGCTGGTCCGGGGTGCCGCGGGTGTCGTCGGCGAAGCCGGTCAGGCAGGCCCGCTCGGGGCCGCGCCGGGCGTAGAGCCACTCCTCCTGGGCGAGCCAGCCGTTGTCCTTGCGGCGCTCGTCGGGGCCCCAGTCGTGCTGGGTGGCGGCCCAGCGGAGGTAGGCGCGGTGGACGTCGGTCGGGGGGTGCCAGCCGCCGGTGTCCCGGCGCACGTGGGCCCGTATCAGGCCGTCGACGGTGAAGAGGGTGAGCTGGGTGGAGGCGGTGACGGTGCCGCGGTGGCCGTGGGCGGGGGCGGGTCCGGTGGGGCCGGCCGGGCCGTGGGCCGCGCGGATGCCGTCCAGGGAGAGGCCGGCGACGGGGGCGCCGAGGGCGTCGCCGATCGCGGAGCCGAGGAGGGTGCCGCGCACCCGGCTGCGGAAGTCCTGCTGCTCGGCACGGCCCCACAGCGCGGTGGCCAGGTTGGTGACCGGCGCGCCAACCGGCGCGGCGGCGGGGCGGGCGAGGTGCGGTCCGGGGGGCGTGGTGGTGGCCGTGGTGATGGCCGGGCCCGTGGCCTGGCCGATGGCCGTGCCGACGGTCGAAGTGGCGGGAGGAACCGGGTGCGGGCCGGCGGGCAGGCCCGGGTTCGGGCCGGCGGACGGGCTTGGGTTCGGGTCGGCGGGCAGGCCCGGGTTCGGGCCGGTGAACGAGTCCGGGTGAGGGCCGGTGGGCGGGTCCGGGAGAGGGGCGGCGGCCAAGTCGGGGAGCGGGCCGGCGGGCAGGCCCGGGATGGGGGCGGTGGGCCGGGCGGTGGTCGGGCCGGTCGCCGGGGCGGCGGCCAGAACCGCCGCCGGAGTCGGGGCCAAGCCTTCAGCCGGGGTCGGGGCCAGGCCCCTGGCCTGGCCCGGCGCAGGGGCGACCGGGCCCCCGGTGGTGGGTGGGGACGCGGCCGGATTCGCGGTCCCGGCGGCCGCGGCGACCGCCGCCCAGGCCTGCTGCCCGTGTGCCGCCGCCCCCGTCGGCCCGTGCGGCGCTGCGGAAACCGCTGCGTCCGCCGCCCCGGCCGGCTGCCCGTGGGGCTTTGCGAAGGCCGGTCCGGCCGCCGTCCCGGCCGGTTGTCCGTGCGGTGCTGCCGAGGCCGGGCCGTTCGTCGTCCGGGTGGCCGTGCCGGGGGGTGCGCCGCTGTCCGTCGGGGCGGCCGGCGGGCCGGTTGTTTCGGCCGGTGTGGGCGTGCTCGTACTCGTACCCGTGACTGAAGTCGTCGTGTCCATGTCGTTCCCCCCAGAGTCTGGCGCGCACTGTAGTGGACAGGTTCGGGTGGGTTCGGAAGGAGTCCGTCAGGTCGGCCCGTAAGTGGCCGGAGAACGGCCGGAATGTGCGGGGTCCCGGTCCACGGAATGATCGGTGGCACGTTTTGCCACTTGCCTTCACAGGGGCCGGTTCCAGCCATGTCCTGTTCACACGCGGTTCGCCAGGGGCCCCGAGCCTCGACCCCATGAAGAAGGCTCTCCTCGCCGCGACCGCCGTCGTCGCCTCCGCCCTCACCGCCTCCCTGGTCGTGGCCCCCGCCGCCTCCGCCTCCGGCTGGGAATGGCCCGGCCGCCACCACGACCGCACGTCCATCCCCTTCACCGAGGCCACCGTCACCGCCGCCGCGGACGGCTCGTATGCGCTGAAGTGGAACGCCAAGGGCACCAGGCACGTCGAGATCAAGGCGAACGGCAAGGTCGTCGCCAAGGGCGGTGCCCAGGGCCGGGCCACCGTCCAGGGGCTGCCCGCCGCCGACCGCCAGTGGTTCGACTTCAAGGCCGACCACGGCCAGGGCCTGCACCTCGCCGACCGCCAGGTCAAGCTGGAGGGCGCGGTCAACTTCCGCGACATCGGCGGCTACCGCACCACCACCGGCCAGTGGGTCAAGATGGGCGAGGTCTACCGCTCCGACGCCCTCGACAAGCTCACCGCGAACGACCGGGCCAAGCTCCAGCGGCTGCGCGTGAAGACCGTCTTCGACCTGCGCACCCAGGACGAGCGCGGCAAGGACGCCGACCGGGTCCCGGCCGGCGCCCGCTACGTCGTCGCCGACGTCTTCGCCGGCTCCGGCTCCTTCCAGACCATGCCCAAGTCCCCCGACGAGGCCGTCCAGGCCATGATCGGCGCCGAGCGGAGCATGGTCAGCGGCGAGGGCGGCAAGAAGGCCTACGCGCAGGTACTCGACGGGGTCCGCGACGACCGCGCACACGCCGTCCTCTTCCACTGCACGGCCGGCAAGGACCGCACCGGCTGGGCCGACGCCACGCTGCTGACCGCCCTGGGCGTCCCGCAGGAGACGGTGCTGGCCGACTACCTGGCCAGCAACGACTACCGCAAGGCCGCCAACGAGGCGATCCTCTCCCGCCTGCCGGCCCCGCAGGCCGCCGTCTACAAGCCGATGCTCGACGTCCGCCCCGAGTACCTGAACGCGGGCTACGACGAGGTCAAGGCCAAGTACGGCACCTTCGACCGCTACCTCAAGGACGGCCTCGGCCTGGACGCCCGCGAGCTGCGCGACCTGAAGCGGGACCTCCTCGTCGGCTGAACCGGCCGCGGAAGGGGACGGAGCCGGGGCCCGTGCCGCACGCGGGTCCCGGCTCCGTCGCGAAAGCGCGGCTCAGTCCAGGACCGGCAGCAGCTCCGGCAGGTGCCCGTCCGAGGCGCGGGCCGCGTCCTGCCGCTCCTGCGGCACCTCCCCGTACAGCGTCGTACGGGGCTTCGCGGGCCGGCCCGCCGCCTCCGCGACCGCGACCAGGTCCCGGACGGACTTGTACGAGCCGTAACTCGAACCCGCCATGCGGGAGATGGTCTCCTCCATCAGCGTCCCGCCCAGGTCGTTGGCCCCGGAGCGGAGCATCTCGGCCGCGCCCTCCGTGCCCAGCTTCACCCAGCTCGTCTGGATGTTGGGGATGTGCGGGTGCAGCAGCAGCCGGGCCATCGCCGTCACCGCCCGGTTGTCGCGGACCGTCGGGCCGGGCCGGGCGATGCCCGCCAGGTAGACGGGGGCGTTGGTGTGGATGAAGGGGAGCGTCACGAACTCCGTGAACCCCTCCACCCCGTTGGCGAGCGCCGTCTCCTGGATGCGGGCCAGGGTGCGGAAGTGGCCGAGCCAGTGCCGGGGCTGGTCCACGTGCCCGTACATCATCGTGGACGAGGAGCGGATGCCCAGCTCGTGCGCGGTGGTGATGACCTCGGTCCAGTCCGCCGTCGGCAGCTTGCCCTTGGTGAGCACCCAGCGGACCTCGTCGTCCAGGATCTCCGCCGCCGTGCCCGGGATCGAGTCCAGCCCGGCCTCCTTGGCGGCCGTCAGCCAGTCCCGTACGGACATCCCGGTGCGGGTGGCCCCGTTGACGACCTCCATCGGGGAGAAGGCGTGCACGTGCATCCCCGGCACCCGCTGCTTCACCGCCCGCGCGATGTCGAAGTACGCCGTCCCCGGCAGGTCCGGGTGGATGCCGCCCTGCATGCACACCTCGACGGCGCCCACCTCCCAGGCCTGCGCGGCCCGGTCGGCGACCTGCTCCAGGGAGAGGGTGTACGCGTCGGCGTCGGTGCGGCGCTGTGCGAAGGCGCAGAACCGGCAGCCGGTGTAGCAGACGTTGGTGAAGTTGATGTTCCGCGTGACGATGTACGTGACGTCCTCGCCCACCACCGACCGGCGCAGGTCGTCAGCGATCCGGCACAGGGCATCCAGCGCCGGGCCGTCCGCGTGCAGCAGGGCCAGGGCCTGCTCGTCGGTGAGCCGCTCCGGATCCTCGGCGGCCCGCGCCAGCGCGGCCCGTACGTCGGTGTCGATCCGCTCGGGGACCATGCCGGGCGCGGCGGCCTCGCGCAGGGCCTCCCAGTCGCCGTAGACCTCGTCGAAGTCCTCGCGGCGGTCGCCGGTGCGGCCCTCGGTGTCGATGGCGGTGTGCAGGTCGGTGCGCCCGGCGGCGGTGAAGGCCTCCTCGGGCTCCTGCCAGGGGTGCCCCTCCACGACGGCGTCCGGGAGGGCGAGGCCGGTCTCCGGGTCGGCCAGCGCCCGTACGTGCGGCAGCAGGCGGGGGTCCAGCCAGGGCTCGCCGCGGCGCACGAACTCCGGGTACACGCAGAGCCGTTCGCGCAGCTCGAACCCGGCCGCCGCCGACTGCTCGGCGAGGAGGTCGATCTGGGGCCAGGGGCGTTCGGGGTTGACGTGGTCCGGGGTGAGGGGGGAGACCCCGCCCCAGTCGTCGATGCCGGCGCCGATCAGGCGGGCGTACTCGCCGTCGACCAGGTTGGGCGGGGCCTGGAGGCAGGCGGAGGGGCCCATGATGTGCCGGGCGACGGCGATCGTGGCGACCAGGTCGTCCAGTTCGGCGTCCGGCATCCCGCGCATCGCCGTGTCCGGCTTGGCACGGAAGTTCTGGATGATCAGCTCCTGGATGCCGTGGTAGGCGCGGGAGATCCGGCGCAGCGCGAACAGGGACTCGGCGCGCTCCTCGTACGTCTCGCCGATGCCGATCAGCAGCCCGGAGGTGAAGGGCACCGAGGAGCGGCCGGCGTCCTCCAGGACGCGCAGCCGGACGGCCGGTTCCTTGTCGGGGGAGCCGTGGTGCGGGCCGCCGGGCTCGGACCACAGCCGGGTGGCGGTGGTCTCCAGCATCATCCCCATGGACGGGGCCACCGGCTTCAGCCGCTGGAAGTCCGCCCAGGACATGACGCCCGGGTTGAGGTGGGGCAGCAGCCCCGTCTCCTCCAGGATGCGGACGGAGATGGCGCGGACGTAGGAGATGGTGTCGTCGTAGCCCTCCGCCTCCAGCCACTCGCGGGCCTCGGGCCAGCGGTCCTCGGGCTTGTCCCCGAGGGTGATCAGGGCTTCCTTGCAGCCGAGGGCGGCGCCCCGGCGGGCGATGTCGAGGACCTCGTCCGGGGACATGAACATCCCGTGGCCGGCCCGGCGCAGCTTGCCGGGGACGGTGGCGAAGGTGCAGTAGTGGCACTTGTCGCGGCACAGCCGGGTGAGCGGGATGAACACGCTCTTCGAGTACGTGATCACGCCCGCGCGGCCGGCGGCCGCCAGGCCCGCGTCGCGGACCCGGGCGGCGGAGGCGGCGAGGTCCTCCAGGGCCTCGCCGCGGGCCTGGAGCAGCACGGCCGCCTCGGTCGCGTCCAGCGCGACACCGTCGCGGGCCCGCCGGAGCGCGCGGCGCATCGCGTTGTCGGTCGGGGCGTCACTCGGAGTGGTCATACGGCGAGCATACGATCCGCGGATCCGGGGCCGGGGCGGGTCACCGCATCAGCTCACCGGCGTTGACCAGCAGGGACTGGCCGGTTATCGCCCGCGCCCGGTCGGAGGCGAGGAAGGCGGCGGCGTCCGCCACGTCCCCGTCGGTGGCGAGGGCGGGCAGGGCCATCCGGTCCGTGAGGCGGGCGAGGACCTCGGCCTCGGGGACGTTCTCGGTGTGGGCGGTGAAGGTGACGAAGGCCTGGACGGGAGGGCCCCACATCCAGCCGGGCAGCACGGTGTTGACGCGGATCCGGTGCGGGCCGAGCTCCCGGGCCAGGGAGTACATGGCGGAGGTCAGCGCACCCTTGGACGCGGCGTACGCCGCCTGGCGGACCTCGTTGGGGGCCGCGACGGCGGACTGGGTGCCGATGAGGACGACGGAGCCGCCGCCGGCCGCCTTGAGGGCGGGCAGGCAGGCGCGGGTCATGCGCAGGGTGCCGAGGAGGTTGACGTCGAGGATCTGCTGCCAGGTCCCGAAGTCGGCGTCCTCCAGGCCGCCGAAGTAGGAGTCCCAGGCGGCGACGTGCACGACGGCGTCGATGCCGCCGAAGCGTCCGGCGGCGAGCGCGGCGAGGGCCTCGCACTGCCGCTCGTCGGTGATGTCGGTGGGGAGGTGGGCGGTGTGCGTGCCGTCGGGGTCGATCTCGGCGGCGGTCTTGGCCAGGTTGGCCGCGGTGCGCGCCCCGAGGACGGCGTTCCCGCCGTCGCGGACCACGGCGGCGGCCACCTGGTGGCCGAGCCCGGCCCCCACACCGGAGACGACGACGGTCTTCCCTCGCAGCAGCATGGCGCGCTCCCGTGTGACGATCCGTTTCTGACGGTGCGTCAGGGTAAGCGGGAGCGGTCGCGGGCGGAAGGGGTGCGGGGGGCCCGGGCGGGCGCGTGCGGGTCAGCGGCGCCCGGTGGCGTCCAGGTAGATGTTCACGATGACCCAGGTGAACCAGAGCAGCGGGATGATCGCCACGTAGGCGAGCGGCCGCGCGTGCACCGGCGGGCCCTCCTCCAGCGGCTGGCGGCCCGGCGCGGGCGTGGGGTCCGGGAGCTTGCCGAACTTGATCGCGGCGAGCAGGTTCCAGAACAGCGTGAACGGCGTGAAGAGCACCAGGGACAGGGGGCTCCACCAGCCCTGGCAGAGGGTCTTGGTGGTCATGGTGCGGACCAGCGACCGGCCGCACGGGCGGCAGAACGGGCCGTTCAGGGTGTGGAAGCGCATCAGCACCAGCACGCCGACGTGGGCGCGGACCGAGAAGAGCGCGGCCTGCGGGGCCCCGCAGTTGCGGCAGCCGGGCGCGGGCGCGTGGCCGTACGGGGGCGCGTAGGCGGGGTCGTGCGGCATGGCACCCGGGGGCACGGCGCCCGGGCCGCCCTGCTGGGCGGGGAAGCCGGGGGCGGGCTGCGCCGGGTGGCCGGCGCCCGGGTGGGGCTGCTGGCCCACGGGCGGCTGGGCGTACGGGTTCGGCTGCTGGGCGCCGGCGTACGGGTTGGGGTTCGGCGGGACCGGCGCGCCCGCGTACGGGTTCGGCGCGGGCTGGTGCGGCGGGGTGGTCATGGCAGGCCTTCGGGATCGGCGGCGCGGGCAGGAGAGCGGCGGCCGGCGGGCGTCAGGCAGGGCGGCGAACGGCCTGGACCACGGCCCGCCCGGCTTCCGGATGCCTTCACGGAAGGAGGAGGCTTCGTACACCAGTGCTCTCGTCTGGCCGAAAAGTATCAGGAGTTGGGGCGGCTCCCGGTCAGCCTTCCCGGCGGGTCACGGCTTCGGGTTCGCCGCCACCAGCCGGCCGAAGGCCTCCGGGGTGACGGTCTCCAGGCCCTTGCCCGTCAGCACGTCCACCTCCTTGCCGTTGACCTCCACCACCGGTGTGCCCTTCTTGCCGCTGCCGTAGAAGGCCTTCGAGACCCGGTCCACCCACGGCATGTACGTCAGCTCCTTGACCGCCTTGTCGAAGCCGGGGTTCCGCAGCCCCGGCACCCGGTCGGCCAGGTCGAGCAGGGTGGCCGTCGAACCGAACGTGTCGTCCGACTCCTTCTCCGGGTGGTTCCCGTAGAGCACCTGGAGGTAGTCCATGAACTTCTCCGGGCTCTCGTTGACGGCCGCGCCCAGCGCGTTCAGGGCGCGCTTGGAGCCCTTGCCGCCGAGGGCCCCGTCCAGGAAGGTGGCGAAGTGGTACTCGACGCGGTAGTCCCCGGCGGCCGCCCGCTCCTTGAACGTCGGCCCGAGGCCCGTCTCCACGCCCGCGCAGAACGGGCAGCGCGGGTCCAGCCAGACCGACACGACGTCCTTCGCGTCCTCCCTGCCGTACGGGACGACCACCCCGTCCTCCCCGGCCGTGTGCGCCGGCCGTACGAACGGCTTGCCGCCCGCCTCGCTCCCCGCACCCGAACCGGCCGACCGCGACGCGTAGATGCCCACCCCGGCCGCGATCACGAGCGCGGCGGCCAGCGCCCCGCCGACCAGCAGCCGCCCCCGCAGCCGCCGGCGACGCTCCTGGGTCTCCCGTTCCGCCAGGAGCCGTTCACGGGCCCCGCGCCGCTGGTCCTTCTTCCTGCCGCCACTCGCCATGAAAACAGGGTAAATTCCCACGAGCCCTGCCAGGATGGGTCTTTGGGGCGTTCCGGACAGGGCCGGAAGTCCTGTTCGCGCCGGGCCGGAGGGCCGCAGGAGCCGGGCTGGACGTCCTGGGCCACCAGGGGGTGAAGCCGAGACGAATGGTGTGTCATATCTGCGGGGGCGACGGCGAGTCGTATCCGAATACCTGATAGACAGAAGAATCACGGCCCGACCGGCCGTGCACCTGACTTCGCCGGCCGCCTTGGGGGGATCGCCGCACCGTGAAGCCGCTTCACCGTCACGTAGTCAACACCTCGCGCAAGGTGTTGTGCACAGCCGCCCTCGCGGCCAGCCTCACCACCGCCGCCGTCGTGACCAACACCCCGGTCGCCGGCGCGGGCGAGGCCGAACCCACCCCGGACAGCCCGCAGGCCGCCGAGCGCGGCGACGCCCGCCTCGACCTGCCGGGCCAGCTCGCCGACCCGGTCGTCCCGCCCGCCGCGGGCGGAACGGCCGCCGAAGGCGCCGCCGGCATCCCCGCGACCGCCCTGGACGCCTACAAGCGCGCCGAGGTCGCCGTCGCCGCCGCCCTCCCCAAGTGCAAGCTGCCCTGGCAGCTCATCGCGGGCATAGGCCGCGTCGAGTCCGTGCACGCCTCCGGCTACGGGCTCAAGGACGACGGCACCACCGAGCGGCCGATCCGCGGCCCGCGCCTCGACGGCAACGGCTTCGCGAAGGTCCTCGACACCGACAAGGGCGAGTTCGACGGCGACACCGAGTACGACCGCGCCTTCGGCCCCCTGCAGTTC
>NZ_JZWV01000492.1 GCF_000966975.1 Streptomyces katrae
ACGCGGCACTGGGCGCGGGCCTCTACCTCTGCTCGGGCGGCAAGGACCTGTCGAACCCGGCCGACCTCGACAAGGCGATCCTCAGCTACAACCAGTCGCGCGAGTACGTGAACAGCGTGCTCGGCTACATGCGCCAGTACCAGCAGGACGGCACCGCCGGGGTCCCGAACCCGCCCGTCGGCAACTACCCGACCCCGCCCGCGCCGCACGTCCCGACCGCGCCGCACGTCCCGACGCCGAACCCGCCCGCGTCGAAGCCCACGCCCACGCCGGACCCCAAGCCGACGCCCAAGCCCGACCCGAAGCCCACCCCGACGCCGGACCCGTCCAAGCCGACCCCGGCGCCCGCGGCGCTGGCCGGGCTGGGGCAGGTCGGCGACGCGAAGCTGGAGGCCGAGGCCGGCAGCACCTTCGCGGACGGCGCCCGCTTCAAGGCGGTGCTCAGCGACGGCAAGCCGGCCGTCGGCCAGGCCGTGGTCGTCGCGGTCGAGCAGGACACCACCGGCGGCACGGGCTTCGTCTTCGTCAACGAGCAGAGCGTGGTCGTCCGCACGGACGCCCAGGGCATCGCCACCGCCCCGCGCCTCAAGGCGGGTCCGAAGGCGGGCACCTTCACCCTCCGGGCCACGGCCTACGACTCCAAGGGCCAGTTCACCGTGGCGCTGGCCGGCAAGGTCACCGAGAAGCCGGCCGAGAAGCCGGTGGCGCTGACCCGTGCGGACGGCGGCGCGGCGGTCGAGGTCGCGGCCGGCACCTCGGTCAAGGACCTGCGGTTCCTGGCCGCCCGTGACGGCAAGCCGGAGGCCGGGCTGAAGGTCACCGCCGAGCTGGTCACCGGCAAGCCGGGCGCCTGGGTCCCCGTCGACCCGAAGACGGCGAAGGGGCCGTTCTTCAAGGGCGGGGCGGACGGCCAGAAGCTGTTCTCCGTGGAGCTGCCCAAGACCGGGGCCGACGGGAAGACCGTCCTGCCGGAGCTGCTGACCACGGACGCGCCCGCGGGCACCTACCACCTGCGGCTGACCACGGCGGACGGGGCGGAGCTGATCGTGGACGTCACGGTCACCGCCCCGAAGACGGAGCCCAAGGCCTGACCCGGGCCCGGAGCACGCACACCAGAGCACGGCCGGTCGCCGCTCGCGACCGGCCGTGCTCTCGTGTGCGGACCCTTATACGGGGGTGTCCTCGACGGGGGAGAAGCCCGTGCCGCAGGCGGCCGGCAGGTTCGCCGGGGTGAACGGCGTCGCCGAGGCGGTGCAGCGCGCCTGGTGGATCACACCGTCCCTGGCCAGCAGGTTGACGGTGAGCGTTCCGGCCTCGGTGATCGAGGCGGCGGTGTCGGTGACGCACTTCGGCGCGTTGGCGAGGATCCCCAGGTTGATCCACACGCCCGGGTTGCGGCTGTCGTTGAGGAAGGCGTGTCCGCGCCGGTCGGTCGCGAGCCGGAACAGCGTGCCGGCCAGGAAGCCGAAGTCGGAGCCGGCGGTGCTGATGTCGCGGGACGTGGAACACCTCTCCTTGTGCTCGTCGTCCGGCGAGGCGGGCGCCTTGGCCGGATGCGAGGAGGCCTTCTTGTGGTGCGGGTCGTGGTCCATGCCGCCACTGGCGGCCGCCGACGGCACCATGAGCGAGCCGAGGAGCACCGCCCCCGTCGCCGCCGAAATCCCCCGTGCGGCCCAAGCGAGCTTCGTCATCCGATTCCTCCGTGAGTGCGGGCCCGATGTCCGCGACCGAACATCCCCGGCACTCTTCGGATGTACACACAGTGTGATGAGACGTCACTCAGGGGAACCAGAAGTCGGCCCCGAACGGCGGGGGCGGACCCCGGTCCGCAGGAAAAAGGCAGGAGCCCCGCCCCTCCCGTTGGCACGGCAGGGGCAGGGCTCCTTGGGTACTGCGAAATCCGACCGCGATCGGGTCGGCCTGGCGACTAGGCCGGGGTGACGTTCTCCGCCTGCGGGCCCTTCGGACCCTGGGTGACGTCGAAGTTCACCTGCTGGTTCTCCTCGAGGGAGCGGAAGCCAGAGGCGTTGATCGCGGAGTAGTGGACGAAGACATCCGGGCCGCCGCCGTCCTGGGCGATGAAGCCGAAGCCCTTTTCAGCGTTGAACCACTTCACGGTTCCGGTAGCCATGAGCCCTCCTATGGGCCAAAGGGTCGCCCTGCTCCAGAACCTGCTAAGAAGTCTGAAAACTACAAAAGCCCGCGGGTTACATGCTCCGCAGGCCTCGTACTGCAAGGGAAACCAAACTGCAACTTGCGTCGAGCCTAGCACGCACCCTCGGGCCGAGACCAGAGGGAAAGATCACGTCACCCGGACGTTTGAGACCCGCTCGATCGCTGACGGAGAAGCGCCGCTAGTCTCGCGATGTGGACGTCTATCGCAGCCGGCCCAGGGTCGGCCACATCCAGTTCCTGAACTGCCTGCCCCTCTACTGGGGGCTCGCACGCACCGGCACGCTGCTGGACATGGAGCTGACCAAGGACACCCCCGAGAAGCTCAGCGAGCGGCTCGTCCAGGGCGACCTCGACATCGCCCCCGTCACCCTCGTGGAGTTCCTCCGCCACGCGGACCAGCTGGTCGCCCTCCAGGACATCGCCGTCGGCTGCGACGGCCCGGTCATGTCCTGCGTGATCGTCTCGCAGGTCCCGCTGGAGCAGCTGGACGGGGCCCGGGTGGCCCTCGGCTCGACCTCGCGCACCTCCGTACGCCTCGCCCAGCTGCTCCTCGCCGAGCAGTACGGGGTCCGGCCCGACTACTACACCTGCCCCCCTGACCTGGGGCTGATGATGCAGGAGGCCGAGGCGGCGGTGCTGATCGGCGACGCCGCGCTGCGCGCCTCGCTGCACGACGCCCCCCGGCTGGGGCTGGCCGTCCACGACCTGGGCCGGATGTGGAAGGAGTGGACGGGACTGCCGTTCGTCTTCGCCGTCTGGGCCGCGCGCAAGGACTACCTGGCCCGCGAACCCGAGATCGTCAGGGAGGTCCACGACGCCTTCCTCGCCTCCCGGGACCTCTCCCTCGAAGAGGTCGTGAAGGTCGCCGAGCAGGCGGCGCGCTGGGAGGCCTTCGACGCCGGACTGCTGCAGCGCTACTTCACCACCCTCGACTTCCGCTTCGGCCCGGAACAACTCGCCGGGGTGCGGGAATTCGCGCGCCGTACGGGAGCGGACACCGGT
>NZ_JZWV01000493.1 GCF_000966975.1 Streptomyces katrae
CCGTACGGGAGCGGACACCGGCTATGCGGCTGATGTGGCCGTGGAGTTGCTGAAGGCCGGCAGGCCGGAACGCTGATCGCCAATAGTCCGGGGGATCCGATAAGGATCTTCCACTTCCCGGCGGGGTAATGTTCCGTTTGCCGGAAATTCGTTCGCCTTTCGCATTTCCGTCCGCCCCGCCGGAAGAGTGCCGGAAGACCGGTGGAGGAAATGGCGGGCGAAGAGCCGGCGGACGGTTCGCATTCCGTGTGCGGATCGGTCCGCCGCCCGCCCCTCCCCACCCCCTAAGGTGCTGCTGTCCGGGTGACCACGGAACCCGGGGACAGGGGGGACGCGATGCAGCCGCTCGAAGCCGGTGAGCCGCGGACGATCGGCGCCTACCGGCTGCTCGGCCGGCTCGGCGCGGGCGGCATGGGGCGGGTGTACCTGGGGCGCAGCGCGGGCGGGCGGACCGTCGCCGTGAAGGTGGTGCACCCGCACTTCGCCTCCGACACCGAGTTCCGCACCCGGTTCCGCCGCGAGGTGGAGGCCGCGCGGCGGGTGGGCGGGGAGTGGACGGCGCCCGTGCTGGACGCCGACCCGGAGGCGGCCGTGCCCTGGGTGGCGACCGGGTACGTGGCCGGGCCCTCGCTGGACCGGGCGGTCGCCGGGCACGGGCCGCTGCCGGAGGCCTCCGTACGGGCCGTGGGAGCGGGGCTGGCCCGGGCGCTGGTGGCGGTGCACGGGCTGGGCCTCGTCCACCGGGACGTGAAGCCGTCGAACGTGATGCTGACCCTCGACGGGCCCCGGCTGATCGACTTCGGGATCGCCCGGGCCACGGACGGCACCGCCTCGCTGACCTCCACCGGCGTGTCCATCGGCTCGCCGGGCTACATGTCGCCCGAGCAGATCCTCGGCAAGGGGGTCACGGGCGCCTCGGACGTGTTCTCGCTGGGCGCGGTCCTCGCCTT
>NZ_JZWV01000494.1 GCF_000966975.1 Streptomyces katrae
CTGGGCGCGGTCCTCGCCTTCGCCGCGACCGGCCGGCCCCCCTTCAGCGGGGACAACTCCGCGACCCTCCTCTACAAGGTGGTGCACGAGCCCCCGGAGCTCGACGCGGTCCCGGCCGGGGAGCTGCGGGAGCTGATCGCGTCCTGCCTGGCCAAGCCGGCGTCCGAGCGGCCGGCGCCCGAGGCCGTGGCGGCCGCGCTGGGCGGCGCCCTGGGCGCCCCGGGCTGGCTCCCGGCACCGCTGGTGGAGGAGGCGAGCCGGGCGGCGGTGGCACTGCTGGACCTCGACGCGGACGCCGCTGCCTCCGGCGGCGGGGGCGGATCGGCGGGGCCGGGCGGCGCGGCGTTCGCGGCCCCCGGGGCGGGGTCGGGGGCCGACGCCGGGTTCGGCCCCGGGACCGCGTCCGGGCCGGTGCCGTTCACCGAGGGGTCCTCCGGGGGGCCCGTCGGGGTCGGGTTCGGGACGCCGGACCCCTCGTACGGGACCCCGTCCGGGTACGCCGGGGGTGCGGGGCCCTACGGGTCCGGCGGCTCCGGCACGGGCGGCTCGGGCGCCGGGTACACCGCCGGCCCGTACGGCGGCGGGGCGTACGGCTCCGGCTCCGTCGGTTCCCCGGGCGGCGGGGTGTACGGGGCGCCCACCGAGACGGCCGGGGGCGGTGGCGGGGTGCCGCGGCCGCGGACGGCTCCGGGCGGCGAGCGGGGCGGGGTCACCCTCAGCGCGGTCGGCCGCCGCTTCAGCTGCACCCTCGTGCTCGGCGCGGCCGCCGTCCTGGCGGCGCTGTCCGGCGGGCTGTACGGGATGGGGCTGCTGCCCGGCCAGGGCGACACCCGGGACACGGCGGTGGGCAAGCCCCCGACCGCGAGCGTGGACGCGCCCGCCCCCGCGTCGCCCGCGCCGGGCACCGCCCGGCCCTCGCCCTCCGCCTCCTCGGCCCCGTCCAAGGGGACCCGTGACGACGTCCCGAAGGAGCTCATCGGCACCTGGAAGGGCACCGTCACCACCAACCTCGGGGCCGCCACCGAGTTCGAGATCACCATCAAGGCCGGCAAGGTCGGCGAGATCGTCGGCCGGGACAAGTCCGTCCTGCCGCTCCTCGGCACCGACTGCAGCGGCGACTGGAAGCTGTCCTCCGCCACGGACACCTCCCTGGTCCTCGACACGGCGGGCGGCCCCAACCCGGCCCCGGGCATCTGCGCGGGCGGCTCTGCCGACGAGCGCTTCACCCTCAACCCCGGTGGCTCGCTGCACTACAAGTCGGGCGACAAGGCGGCGGGCAACCCCGAGGGCGACCTCACCCGCAGCCGCTGACCGCGGCCCCGCCCCCTGCCGGATCCCGTCAAGGGCCCTGGCGTAGGCTGGATCGGTCCGGACCCTTGACACACCGCCGAAAGGTGACCCACCGGTGACCGACCTGGCCGCACTCCAGTCCGTCCTCGACCGCGCCGCCGAGGGGGGTCGGATCACCAAGGAAGAGGCGCTCGACCTCTACCGGCACGCTCCGCTGCACGCCCTCGGCCAGGCCGCCGACGCGGTGCGCCGCCGCCGCTACGCGGGGACCGAGCACATCGCGACGTACATCATCGAGCGCAACATCAACTACACCAACGTGTGCGTCACGGCCTGCAAGTTCTGCGCCTTCTACGCGGCCCCGAAGGACACGAAGAAGGGCTGGACCCGAGGCCTCGACGACATCCTGCGCCGCTGCGCGGAGACCGTCGAGCTCGGCGGCACGCAGGTGATGTTCCAGGGCGGGCACCACCCGGACTACGGCGTGGAGTACTACGAGGAGCACTTCTCCGCCATCAAGAAGGCCTTCCCGCAGCTGGTCATCCACTCCCTCGGCGCCTCCGAGGTCGAGCACATGGCCCGTATCTCCGGGGTCTCCGCCGAGGAGGCCATCAAGCGCATCCACGCCGCGGGCCTCGACTCCTTCGCCGGCGCCGGCGCCGAACTCCTGCCGGAGCGGCCGCGCAAGGCGATCGCCCCGCTGAAGGAGTCCGGAGAGCGCTGGCTGGAGATCATGGAGATCGCCCACGGGCTGGGCGTGGAGTCCACCTCCACCATGCTGATGGGCACCGGCGAGACCAACGCCGAGCGCATCGAGCACATCGCGATGATCCGTGACACGCAGGACCGCACCGGCGGCTTCCGCGCGTTCATCCCGTACACGTACCAGCCCGAGAACAACCACCTCAAGGGCCGCACCCAGGCGACGGTCTTCGAGTACCTGCGCATGATCGCGATCGCGCGCCTCTTCCTCGACAACGTCGCGCACATCCAGGGCTCCTGGCTGACCGTCGGCAAGGAGGCGGGCCAGCTCGCCCTGCACTACGGCGCCGACGACCTCGGTTCGATCATGCTGGAGGAGAACGTGGTCTCCTCCGCCGGTGCCAAGCACCGCTCGAACCGCCAGGAGATCATCGACCTGATCCGCAAGGCGGGCCGCGTCCCGGCGCAGCGCGCGACGACGTACGAGCACCTCGTCGTCCACGAGGACCCGGCGAACGACCCGGTCGACGACCGCGTGGTCTCGCACATCTCCTCGACCGCCATCGAAGGGGGCACCGCGCACCCCGAGCTGAAGCTCATCTCCACGAACTGACGCGGACGCGGACCGATCCCCGATGCTGACGCTGCACACCGCCGAACTCCTCGTCACCGGCCCCGGCGCGACGCCGCTGGAGGCCGGAGCCGTCCTGGTGGAGGGCGACCGGATCGTCCGCACGGGCCCGTACGAGGACCTCGGCGCGGCCGCGCCGCACGCCCGCGTGCGGCGCTGGCCCGGGGTGCTCACCCCGGGGCTGCTGGCGCGCGGGGCGGACGTGCTGCTGCAGGGGACGTACTACCCGGACGACCCGTACGAGGTCACCGAGCTCGGCGCCGACCCGATCACCGGCGCCGAGGCCCTCGAAGCCCTCAAGCTCACCGAGTCCCGCTGGGGCAACAGCGCCCGGCGCGGCACGCAGAAGCTGCTGGCCCGCGGGGTGGTGGCGGTGGCCGGGCGGTTCACGATCCCGGCGGTGCGCACGGCGGTGGTCCGCTCGGGCCTGGCCGTGGTCCCGCCCGCCCCCTACGAGGGCGCGCCGGCGCTGGACCCGCTCACCGGGCGGCAGAGCGCGGGGGAGGCCTTCCACGGGGTGCTGGAGGCGGGCGGCGCGGCCCGGTTCGCGGTGTTCGCGGTGGCGGACGAGGCGGAGCTGCTGGAGCGCGGGGCGACCACCTGCGTGGCGACGGTCATCGGCGGCCGGCTGCTGCACCGGCGGCGCTGACCGACCGGGCCCGTCCCGCTACGGCACCGGGGGGCCGGCCAGGTAGGTCCCGTCGGCGGTGTGCGGCCAGGCGTTCGACGTGCACCCCTGGAGCCCCTTGATCTGCTGCATCATCGCCGGGGCGGGGGCGCCCGGCCGGGGGCAGGTCTCGTGGCCGCGGCCCAGTTCGTGGCCCACCTCGTGGTTGATGATCAGTGCCCGGTACTCGGCGGCCGGGCCCCGGAACTTGGGCGAGCCCTCCTGCCAGCGCTTGAGGTTCACCACGATGGTGTGGTGGGCCTGGCAGTTGGTCTCCCCGATGAGCTCGGGGGTCACCACGTCGCACAGCCGGTCGGTGGTGGCGGGCGTGGCGATCTTCACGGTGAAGTCCACCGGTTCGCCGGGGCCGGCCAGCCGGAAGCCGTACGAGGGGTCGCGTATCCACCCGCGCCGGTCCCCGAGTATCTCCTCGATGTTCCGGGCGGCGGAGTCCGGGTCGACGCCGCTGGCGTTCTCCGTCTCCACCCGCCAGCGCAGCGCACGCCCCTGGCCCTGGGCCCGGCCGGCGGTGGAGGAGGCGGTGAACGCGCCCGGCGCCGCGGTGGGGCTCGGGCTCGGGCTCGGACTCGCGGTCGGGCCCGGGGGCGGGGACGGGGCCGGTGACGCGTGCTCGGCCGGGGCCGCCACCCGCCCGGCCGCCGGTGACGGGCCGCCCGGGGCGGCGGTGGCGGCGCCCCGTTCCAGCCCGAGCCAGTAGGCGGTGACGGAGAGCGCGGCTAACGCCATCGAGCCCAGGACCGTGCGGCGCAGTCGCCTGCGCCGTTCGGCCCGTCGTGCTTTGACTGATCGGCGTGTCGCCATCGGTGGTCCCTTTGTTCGGATTGTCGGCCCAGTCTGCCCGTTTCCGGTCCTGATCCGCCGGAATTTCCATCGGCGCGCGTCAGACCGGGCCGGGGCGGCCGGCACGGTGGCGGCCTGAGAGGATGACGGGGTACGACCTGTCCGCCGCAGACACACCGAGCACCGAGGGGCCACCGCCAGTGACAAGGGCTTCCCTGGACAAGCAGCCGCACGAAGTCGCCTCCATGTTCGACGGCGTCGCGGAGAAGTACGACCTCACCAACGACGTCCTCTCCCTCGGGCAGGCGCGCCTGTGGCGCAAGGAGGCCGCCAAGGCGGTCGCCGCCCGCCCCGGCCAGAAGGTGCTCGACCTGGCCGCCGGCACCGCGACCTCGTCCCTCCCGTACGCCGCGACCGGCGCGTACGTCGTCCCCTGCGACTTCTCCCTCGGCATGCTGCGGGAGGGCAAGAAGCGCAACCCGTGGCTCCCGCTGACGGCCGGCGACGCGACCCGGCTCCCGTTCAAGGACGACGTCTTCGACACCGTGACGATCTCCTTCGGGCTGCGCAACGTCCAGGACACGGACGCCGCGCTGCGCGAGCTGTACCGGGTCACCAAGCCCGGCGGGCAGGTCGTCATCAGCGAGTTCTCGCAGCCGACCTGGGCCCCCTTCCGGACGGTCTACACCGAGTACCTGATGCGCGCCCTGCCCCCGGTGGCCCGCGCGGTCTCCTCCAACCCCGACGCGTACGTGTACCTCGCCGAGTCCATCCGCGAGTGGCCGGACCAGCCGGCGCTGGCCGAGCTGCTGCAGAAGGCCGGCTGGGGCAAGGTCGCCTGGCGCAACCTGAGCGGCGGCATCGTGGCCCTGCACCGCGGCGTCAAGGCCCAGTAGCTCGTTGGCACCCGTGGACTACCAGCACCTCCTGGAACGCATCGCGGCGGACGTCGCCCCGCTGATCGGCAGCGGCACCCCGGCCGAGTACATCCCGGCCCTGGCGGGGGTCGACCCCCGCCGGTTCGGGATGGCGATCGCCGACCTCGAAGGGAACGTCTTCGGCACCGGGGACTGGCGGGTCCCCTTCTCCACCCAGTCGATCACCAAGGTCTTCGCCCTGGCCCTCGCCCTCGCGGAGGGCGGGGACAGCCTGTGGGAGCGGGTGGGCCGGGAGCCGTCCGGCAATCCGTTCAACTCCCTGGTGCAGCTGGAGTACGAGAATGGCATCCCGCGGAATCCTTTCATCAACGCGGGCGCGCTCGTCGTCACCGACCGGCTCCAGACCCTCACGGGTGACGCGAGCAGTGAACTCCTGGACTTCCTGCGGCAGGAGAGCGGCAACCCGGACATCGGCTTCGACGCGGAGGTGGCCGCGTCCGAGCACGAACACGGCGACCGGAACGCGGCCGTGGCGCACTTCATGGCCTCGTACGGCAACATCGACAACCCCGTGCCGGCGCTGCTGGACCACTACTTCTGGCAGTGCTCGATCGAGATGACCTGCGCGGACCTGGCCCTGGCCGCCCGCTTCCTGGCCCGGCACGGGCTGCGGTCGGACGGCTCGCGGCTCCTCACCCGCAGCGAGGCGAAGCAGATCAACGCGGTGATGATGACCTGCGGGACGTACGACGCGGCGGGGGAGTTCGCCTACCGGGTGGGGCTGCCGGGCAAGAGCGGGGTCGGCGGCGGCATCATCGCGGTCGTCCCCGGCCGGTGCACCCTCGCGGTCTGGAGCCCGGGCCTCGACGCCCAGGGCAACTCGGTCGCGGGCGCGGCCGCCTTGGACCGCTTCACGACCCTGACGGGCCTGAGCGTGTTCTGACCCGAGGGGGCCAGTGCCGCTGCGCGGGGCCTCCTGGGGGCTCCTCCCCCAGACCCTCCCCCAGC